>DAIESR010000274.1 GCA_027346205.1 Beijerinckiaceae bacterium | reverse complement strand
GAGCGCCACGGCTGGCGCAGCCATGTCGAAGAGAGCTGCCGCGACAACCAAGAAGGGCAAGAAAACTCGCAACAGAAGAGCCGGCCGATCCGAATACGAAAATGTCATGCGCCGCCGCCTTCTCGCCTGCTCATTTCACTTCCGGCTTTTCGCGCCTGACCGGCCGCGATGCAAGCCTGATCGGCAGTATGCTTCGGACAGGCCGAAAAAAGCCAAAACACTCAGAAAAACGGCGCCGTCGGCACCAAGCTAGGCGCCTCTAATCTATATGTTTCGGCAAGCAAACGCCACGCCGAGCGCCCCCGCGCAACATCACATCGCAGCTCAACTGTCGATCCCAGCCATGAACCTGTTTCCCCGCCGTAGTGAAATACGTTAACTTGATCGCCTGCGATCCCATTTCGCCTCGCCGTAAAGACCGGAGAAAGACGAGCCATCATGCTGCCCACACGCTTCTGGGCCGAAATGGTCTGGACGGATTTCAAGACGCAGGACATGGACGATGTCATCGCAGTCCTGCCCGTCGCCGCCATCGAGCAGCATGGGCCGCATCTGCCGCTCGGCGTCGATCTCTTTCTCATGCAAGGCTATATCGCCCGCGTGGTGGAGCGGCTGCCGGCGGATCTGCCTATCCTCTTCCTGCCTGTGCAACCCATCGGCAATTCGATCGAGCACAGCGATTTTCCCGGCACTCTGTCGCTCTCCGCGACGACCATGATGCAGGTGCTGACCGAGATCGGCGCATGTGTCCGCCGCGCCGGCTGCCGCAAACTGGTCCTGCTCAATTCGCATGGCGGCAATGTCGCGCTGCTCGACAGTGTCGCGCATGAGCTACGTGCCCGGCTCCATATGTTCGTCGTGATGGCGAGCTGGCACCGCTTCGGCTATCCGGATGGGCTTTTCTCGGCCGAGGAACTCACGCATGGCGTTCATGCCGGCGATGTCGAGACATCGCTGATGCTGAGTTTCCGCCCCGAACTCGTCCGCGCCGAGGCGGCGGAAGATTTCGCCTCGCAAAGCATGGCTTTCGAAAGCGACTTCACCTGGCTGCGGGCCGGAAGGCCGACAGGCTTCGGCTGGATGACGCAAGATCTTTCCACCTCGGGCGCCATGGGCAACGCCGCCGCCGCGAGCGCGGAGAAGGGCGAGGCATCGGCGGATTATGGCGTCACCGCCTTCATCGAATTGCTGCAGGATATCGAAGCTTTCGATCTCGCAAGGCTCAGCACCGGACCAAAGGATTGAGCCAGCCACGGTGGGATGATTCCCATCGCGTCTCACAATTCCCCATAGACGACCCGCGTGCCACAAATCATGTCGTGCAAGCCCTTCTTCTCTTCGGTCCAGCCGATCATCAAGAACCCTATCCATAACGGCAAGGTCGAAAGGATATAGGCGAGCCAACGCCCGAAGGCGAGAGAGCCGCTCACCCGCTCTCCGCCAACGGTGATGACGTGAATGCCGAGCAGTCTCTTGCCCGGCGTCGCCTGCCAGGCACCGCTCGTGAACATGACATAATAGGCGGCAGAGGCGAAAAGACCGGCCAGTCCTCCTATCACCTTGAGCGACTCCATCGGCGGCGTGGTCCCATTGCGCTCCGCCACGCCAAACCCGACAATACCTATGATCCCACCAAGGAGAAGGATGACGACATCGAGAATGACGGCATCGATGAGATAGGCGAGGAGGCGAATCCAAAAGCCGGCATAGCGGATCGGAGGCGTAGGCTCATCGAAGCCCGAACCCGGTAGATGGAAGGTCGTATCGGTCGCGACATTGGCATCTGAGGCGGCAATCAAGCTTGCGAAGGCAGGAACGTCCCTGACGAAACTCCATTCCGTCGCGCCGACCCGTGCGATCGGCGTGTCGAGGCCCAGCCTGCCCCGCCCGATCATCTCCCTGACGCGGCGCCCGTCGTAGGGCCCGACCGTCTCGGTTTCGGCGCGCACATACCATCTGTCGTCAAGAGGATCGAGCAGCGGCCTGCCCCCGAAAGAGCTGTCTGAAGCATCGGACGTCATCGCGCCGCCTCTTTCTCAAAACCTCGATCCTGGAATTAGAATCTGGCCTGGAAGAGAAGTCAACGCGGGGCTGCCGTTACAGTTTCGGCGACATTTCGCTCGGTCAATTCTTGCTTTTTTTGGCACGCACGAGGGATTTTTCGTAACAGAAGGCTGACGCGCCATCTTCGTAATAATCCTCGATGCGATCGAAGCGGCGATAATTCTGCCGCTCATAAAGCGCGATGGCGCGCCGGTTGCGGCTGCGCACTTCGAGCCGGATCGACGTCGCGCCGCGATCCCGCGCCACCTTCTCGCTGGCCTTCAACAAAGCCAGGCCGAGATTGCGGCCGCGAAAGTCTTCGCCTATGGCGATCGAATAGAGCCGCGCGATCGCCGAGCCTTTGCGGAAGGCGACGAGACTATAGCCTGCGACGACACCGCGAATCTCGGCGACGAGCATTTCGGCGCTGGACGCCGCCAGAAAATAGCGCAGGCTGCTGCGCGACAGCCGATCGCTCGTAAAACATTGGTTCTCGATCGCGACCAGCGCCGAGAGATCCGATCGATGCGCTTTACGAACCGGCACGGCCTAATCGGCCCGCCACGGATAGATCCAGGTTTCGGTCAGCGCGCGGGTGCCGGCGCGCAGAAAGGCGCGCAGATCGGTCCGCTGTCCGGTGGCAAGCTCGAGATCGATGAAGGCGCGGAAACCCTTGATATGGCTGTTGGGCGTGACGAAGGCGCGCAGGATCCGGCCCTGGGTGCTCGTCGGCACCACTTCCACCAATTGCGGGGCCTGCGCATAATAGGCGAGATCGCCGCCGGAAAAATCAATGATGAAGCGGCACGAGCCCGGCGGAACGGGGTCCGGCGCGCCGAGCGCACGAGCTGCCGTCAGGAAAGTATTGACGACCCGGCCATTGGGCGAAAGCCGCGCCAATGAAAGGCTCGAGGTAATGCGGTAAGCGAAGCTGCGCCCCGCGGTCGGTGCGTCCTTCGGGACAAAGGAGGCGACGATATTGTCGTGCGCCTCGTCTTGGGTCGGAAGCTCCACGAGCTCGACCCGGCCGTCGCCCCAGTTTCCGCGCGGTTCGACAAAATAGCTCGGCCGCAATTCATAGGCGAGGTCGAGATCCTCGTAATGATCGAAATTGCGGTCGCGCTGCAACAGGCCGAAGCCGTGCACGTCCTTATCGAGAAAGGATGAAACTGCCATTTGCCGCGGATTTCGCAAAGGCCTCCAGATCCATTCGCCTGTTCCCGAATGAACGAGAAGCCCGTCGGAATCATGCAGCTCGCGACGAAAATCGTCACTGAGGCGATAATCGTTCTCGCCAACGAAATACATCGAGG
>DAIESR010000239.1 GCA_027346205.1 Beijerinckiaceae bacterium | reverse complement strand
TCTCGAGCTGATCGAGGTGCAGACCGGCTCCTATCTCGGCGAGGATGACATCGTCCGCATCGAGGATGCCTATAATCGCGCGTGAGGCTCCGTAGACCGGAAAAAAGGCAAGCGTTACTCCGCCGCCTGAGGCATCGCCTGATAGCGTGACTGCGGTGCTCCGACAAAATTATAGGCGCCAATATGCGTCAGTCGGCTCTCCGTATCGAGCCATATCTTGCCGCCGAGATTGCGCCATTTCTGGCAGAAGCCGAAATCCTCACTGATATAGGTCTTGGTTTCCGGATCGATCAGACATTCGAAGAGCGCATGATATTGGTCGCCCTTGGCATTGCTGAAGGCATGGACATTGGTGTAGCAGCTCTCGGGATAGGCCGCGATCATTTGCTCGATCACTTCGCGCTTGATCATAAGAAAGCCGCCGCCGCAATAGACACCCGTAGCGAAACGACCCTGTCGCTCCAGTTCATTGCCGGTGCACAAGGTCCCGACATAGAGCAAGGGCGCGGTCTGAAAGGATTCGCCGCCGGCGAGCCGCTGCAGCGCCGGATTGTCCCAATTGATCACCTTCAACGGATAGATCCCGGCCACGACATCTTGATCGAAGGCCAGCATCTCATGCACCTGCCTCGGATCGAAGCTAATGTCGGCATCGATGAACAAAAGATGCGTCGCCGCCGGCGTATTGAGAAACTGTGTCACCAGCGTATTGCGACTGCGCGTGATGAGCGAATCATGGCCGAGCAAGGCCAATACGGCATCGAAGCCGGCCTGACCGGCATATTGGATCAGGCTGATGACGGATTGCATGTAATGCTGGGAAACAAGACCGCCGAAACAGGGGGTCGCGACGAAGACCATCGACCGCTTTGGACTTTGCATGACAATCCTTCTCGAACGCAGCCAAAAAACCGAAATCCGATTCTCCGAATGCGCTCTCTTCCTGCCCCGACGCATTTTGCACGAAATGACCCGCAGTTCGCTCAAATGCGCCAACAGTGATCTGCCGCGATCGGCGCGACCCCGAATGGCGAGCAGCCATAGAGAATCACGAGACAATCCTGTGGGTATCGGTTGAAAAAGGCAATGGCGGGAGCTCATGCCCGGAACGCAAGGGCAGATTCGCGACAGTTTCGCACTTTCATCCTCAGTGGCAACAGTGAGTGCGCGGTCACATCGGCTCTATTTCAAAAAGATAAAACATGTTCTAGCCGGCGATCCGCAAGCCCGGTGCCGCCGAATCGCGCCGCCGCAGATCAGCCTCGCGGCTCGCGATATAATCGCGCGTGACAGGCACAGATTGCATGTTCTTGGCGATTTGAATCTGGAACACGACGGTCTGCTCGAAGCGGAAAGTGCATTCGGCAGCTGCGAGATAGAATTCCCACATTCGACAGAAGCGCTCGTCGTAAAGGGCTGCCGCCTCCGTCCGTCGTGCCAGGAATCGCTCGCGCCAGAGCTTCAGCGTTTCGGCATAGTGAAACCGCAGAATTTCGATGTCCGTGACCAAAAGGCCGGCGCGCTCGATCGCCGGCATGATCTCCGACAGCGACGGGAGATAACCGCCAGGAAATATATATTTCGCGACCCAAGGATTGGTCGGTGCAGGCGGCCCGTCGAGACCGATCGTGTGAAGCAGCATCACGCCGTTGTCGTCGAGCAATTTGGCGGTCTGCTCGAAGAAGGAATCATAGAAGCCGATGCCGACGTGCTCGAACATGCCGACCGAGACGATCCGGTCGAAGCGTTCTTTGATTTCGCGATAGTCCTGCAGGCGGAATTCGGTCCTCGTCTGCTGTTCCGCATTTTTTGCTCGCCGTCGCGCCACGGCGAGTTGTTCGCTCGACAGCGTTATGCCCGTGACCTGTGCGCCGCAAATCTCCGCGAGATAGAGCGCCATGCCGCCCCAACCGCAACCGATGTCGAGCACGCGGTCGCCGGGGGTGACGAGGAGCTTCGCAGCAATGTGGCGCTTCTTGGCGAGCTGCGCCTCATCGAGTGTTGCCTCCTCGCGCTCGAAATAAGCGCAGGAATATTGCTGATCATGATCGAGAAAGAGTTCATAGAGCCGGGCATCGAGATCGTAATGATGCGCGATATTGCGGCGCGCCCGCACGACATTGTTGCGCTGGGCGACGTTGCGCAACGCATAACGCAGCTGCTCGGCCGCCCGAAGCCAGACAAACCGGTTGAAGCGCGCAAAATTGCGTGAGCCGATTGCGAGCACATCATGGATCGTGCCGCGCAGTACTTCGACCCGTCCGTCCATATAGAGCTCGCCGAAGCGCAAGCCAGGATCCAGCATGAATGCAAGCTGCCCGGAACGATCACGGAAACGTACCATGGCCGTGGCGGGCGTCCCATCGCCAACGGTGAAGCTTTGGCCCGATGCGGTTTCAACATCGAGCGAACCTTCCTTGACAAAAATCGAAAGAAAGGTGCGAAGGATTTTTTCCATTCTCTCCCCCTCCAACTTTGCAGCGCAAACGCACCGGCTCCACCATCATTGTTCGAGGCTATGCCAAGCGCAAGCCAAAATGCCGTATGGATTTTGTATGAAGCGACATTCCTCGGTCAATGCAACCAACGACAAGCAAAGAGGTTGCACCGCGCTGGGCCTCCGCCCTCGCGACGTTCGCGCGCCGGCGAGAGGCCGCAGCCACCCCCACCATGTCGCGTAGGCCATGCGCATACGGGGCTCTTGCAGGGGCGTTTCAGGATTCTTGGAAGCGTAAGCACGACTGCTTCAGCCTCATCCTTCGTAAGAAGCATGAGGCTGCGCATGGCGAACCATGAGGTCGAAAGAGATTCTGTCGCGCTTCAGCTTGGACGAACGCGGCACTATTGATGCCCAGGCCCCGCCTCGTCAGGCCCGAAAATAATCCCGATACCATTCAACGAAGACGGGAACGCCATCGTGGATGGATGTTGCCGGCCGATATCCCGTCAACCGAAACAAAAGATCCGTATTGGCAAATGTCACGGGGACATCGCCTTGCTGCATATCCATATAATTGCGTTGCGCCTTACAGCCAAGTGCAAGCTCCGTGGCTTCGACAAAGGCTTCGAGGTCGATGGGGCTGCCAGCACCGATATTGACGACGCGCCAAGGCGCCTGCGGTGACAGGCTGTCGCCTTCGATCGCCGGCTGCGGTCGGGTGCTGAGATGCGGAGGCGCGACAGGAGCGAGCCTGACCATTGCCTCCACGAGATCGTCGATGAAGGTGAAATCGCGCCGCATCTTGCCGTAATTATAGAGATCGATCGGCCTGTCCGCGAGCATGGCAGAGACGAATTTGAAAAGCGCCATATCGGGTCGGCCCCAAGGGCCATAGACCGTGAAGAAGCGCAGCATCGTCACCGGGATCTTGAAGAGATGGCTATAAGCATGCGCCATCTCTTCATTTGCCTTTTTCGTCGCGGCATAGAACGTCAGAGGATGGTCAGCATGATCGGTCTCGAAAAAGGGAATCGATGCATTTGCTCCATAGACAGATGATGTCGAGGCCAGCAGCGCATGCCGCGGCGGCTTATGCCGCATGAGTTCGAGCAAATTATATGTGCCGACGAGGTTCGCATCGACATAGGCGCGCGGATTTTCGAGACTGTAGCGCACGCCGGCTTGAGCCGCGAAATGATAGACGAGATCGAAGCCCGTCTCAAAGACCTGGGTCAACGCCGCAAGATCCTCGAGCAGAATTTCATGGCTGCGAAAAGCTTGGTGACGTTCTAGCTCTGCCTGCCGGGCGCGTTTCAGCGATAGGTCGTAATAGGGTGTGAAACCATCCACGCCGACGACCTCGTCGCCGCGCGCGAGCAAACGCCGCGCGAGATGAAAGCCGATGAAGCCGGCGGTGCCGGTGACGAGAACACGCATCATTCATCTCCGAGAAGTGCCGCTTAGAGCATGTTCCGGAAAAGTTGAACGACTTTTCCATTATTTTAGACATCGGATATATCCGATGTCTCATTGATGAGAGCATGCCCTAACCATTTGAAATAGAGCCGATTTACCTCGACCAAATAGATCTCCAGGGATTCTATTTGGT
>DAIESR010000204.1 GCA_027346205.1 Beijerinckiaceae bacterium | reverse complement strand
AACCAGCCGAATGTCTTCTACGATCCGAAATCGACAGAGAGCTTCACGCCCTATTGGTCGATCTGGGAGCCGGCAGAAGGCGGCGCATTCCGGCCGCGCGCCGATTCAGAGATCCAACTGCTCGCATTGCAGGCAATCTATGAATATTGGGTCACCGATAGCAAGAATGAAACGTCGTTAGCTGGCGTGAAGATGATCGAGCCGACCTTCATGTCGGTGTGGAATTGGGATGCGCGGCCGTTTCCGGCATTTCCGATGCGCAGCGATGTTTGGGGCGATGCCGGCAATTGGCCGACCGGGCAATGGCTTTCGGGCAAGGGACCGTTCCTCGCGCCGCCGGTGCCCGATCCGCCTCCGACTCCGCCCACTTATCCAAATTTTCCGAGCCTTTCGGGGCAGGGCTGGTCGGTTCATTACAGGCCGCTTTTTGCAACGGGCGTCGCCGAGCATGTTTCCGGTCGCGAGAGCCGAGCAGCAAAAATGTCATCGTCGGTCTGGGAGATCGATCTCACGTTTGATCTCTTGCGCATGGATGCACCTTACGCCGACCTTCAAAACATCATCGCTTTCTATGGCGAGATGCAGGGGCAGAACGGTGCCTTCAATTTTGCGATCGATGCGAGTCTCGGCATTGGGTCGAGCCTTATCTGCCGCTTCGCGGACGATCAAGAAGACCTCGATGAATTCATGGCGCGACTATTCACATTGCAATCCCTAAAACTGCGCAGCGTGAAATGGTGATTGCATGACAACACCACCCTCATTTCCTGTGCTTGCCGGCCAAGGTTGGTCGGTACATAAGCGGCCAACATTCTCGACGCGTGTCGCGGGCCATGTCTCCGGCCGGGAAGTACGCAGTCCGTTCTATGCCTATACGCTCTATGAATTTGAGCTGACTTTCGAGGGGCTTTCGTCCGGCTCGTCCTATCCCGGAATCGGCAACAACTCGCTGCAAAGCCTCATGGGCCTCTATCTGCAATGTGAAGGCCAATATGGAACATTTCTCTACACAGATCCCACCGACAATGCGGTTGCAAACCAAGGCATAGGGACGGGCGACGGCACGACGATCTCTTTCACGTTCCAGCGCGCGCTAGGCGGCTTTCTCGAGCCCGTGTCATGGGTCTCGTCGGTTGCGAATGTCTATCTCAACGGAGCTATAATCCAGAGTGCGGGCTTTTCGCCGCCCGCAGTACCAATGCTTTCGAGCGCGGCCGGCGGCACGCTTGCCGCAGCGACCTATTATGTAAAGGTGACCTATGTCACGGCATCTGGAGAAACCCTGCCTTCATCGGAATCCTCGCTCGCTGTCGCCGCGAATAATCTATTGGCCGTGACCTCGCCGGTAGCTCCGTCGCCGCCTTCGGCCATCGGCTGGAATGCCTATGTCGCAATGGTGTCGGGCAATGAGGTCTTGCAAAACGGCGCAACGCCGATCGCCATCGGCACGAATTGGACGGAACCGACATCGGGCCTCGTGACCGGTACGAAAGCGCCCCCTGCCGCCAATACGACCGGTTGGAGCATCACTCAGCCGAACGGATTCAACAACACGCTCACCTTCAATGCGGCGCCAGCTAATGGCGCCGTGATCACGGCCGATTTCTCCTACGCGTTCGTTTGCCGCTTTCTCGACGATCAGGAAGATTTCGAGAACTTCATGAACGGGCTTTGGCAGGTGCAGGCCCTGAAATTCCGGAGCGTCAAGCCGTGAGATCCGCATCGACCGCGCTCATCAATCTTCTTAATGCTGCGCGCGCTAGATCGGATGCGCAAATCCTTATGGCAGATTGTTTTACCTTCACTTTGCGCACTGGCCTTATCCTCACCTATACCAATGCCGACGTGCCGATCACATTAAACGGTTACACTTACCTCGCGAATTCCGTTCTCGTCGACGGGCTGAAATATAAATGCGCGGTTGGCCTTGATGTCGATCAGCAGAAGGTGATGATCAGCGCGAAAGCGAGCGACACGATCGGCGGTGTGCCATTCCTGCAGGCTATCCATAATGGCATCCTCGACGGGGCAGAGATCCAGCGCGAGCGGGCTTTTCTGACGAGCTGGACATCAACGCCAGTTGGCAGCGTTATCCTGTTCAAGGGACGCGTCGGGACGGTCGATAATATCGGCCGTACAACAGCCGAGATCACCGTCAACTCTGATCTTGTCCTGCTTGAGATCAACATGCCGCGCAATCTCTATTCGCCGGCTTGCGTGCATGTGCTCTATGACTCGGGCTGCGGCTTGGTGAAGAATGCCTATGGAGCGAGCGGAACGGCTGGGGCAGGATCGACCAATGCGGTGATCAACTGGTCCGGTTCTTCCTCGGCTTACACGCAAGGATCAATCCTCTTTTCCTCCGGCGCGAATGTTGGAGCCTCGGCGACAATCAAGAATGTAACGTCGAGCGCTGTCACACTGGCCTATCCGCTTCTTCATGCGCCAGCGGCCGGGGATGCCTTCACCGCCTATCAGGGCTGCGATCACACGATGAACACATGCACGACGAAGTTCAATAATCTCGCGAATTTCCGCGGTTTCCCGTTCATTCCTGACGCATTCCGAGCCATCTGATATGGTGATGACAGAAAGTGAAGCGCGGGCGGCCATCGTCGCCGAAGCGCGGCGGTGGATTGCGACGCCATATCATAACTGCGCCGATGTTCGCGGGGCGGGCATCGATTGCGGGATGCTGCTTGTCCGGGTGTTCGTAGATCTAGGGCTTATGCCGCCCGTTGACCCGAGACCTTATGCGTCGGACTGGCATCTCCATCGCGGTGAAGAGCGCTACCTCGGTCACCTCCAGAAGCATTTCGTCGAGGCAAACACGCCAGATGCTGGCGACGTCATCGTGTTCCGCTATGGCCGCTGCTACAGCCATGGAGGAATCGTCACGCTGGCGCAGCCGCTGACCTTGGTGCATGCCTATTGGCCCACAAGAATGGTGCTCGAGGAAGAACTCTCGCGCAACGCCGAACTCGCAGACCCGGCGCGGGAACGGCGCTTCTTCAGCATCTGGCCGAAGGCCGCAGCATGAGCTTTCTGAGATCACATCATGGCGGAGCGACTATCCCGCGCTATACGGGATTGCAACTCCCGACGGCGAGTGGCGCCGTCCCGATTCAGATCGTCTACGGAATAAACAAAATCGCGCCAAATCTCATTTGGGTTGGGGGCTTTGGTTCATCTTCCACTGGCGGGGGCGGCAAAGGGGGAGGAGGTGGTGGTTCATCGAACTATGATTACCATGCATCTTTTATCATGGGCCTCTGCGAAGGGCCGATCACGACTGTCGGGACGTTCTGGAACGGCAATGTTCTTTCGTCGCTGCAATCTCTAGGTCTAACGCTGTTCACGGGGACGACGCCGCAATCAGCCTGGGGGTTCATGACTGCGGTCAATCCGACTCAGGCGCTAAACTATCCGGGCACCGCCTATATCGGGGCGCCGAGCTATGACCTTGGGCAAAACACGAACGTATTGCCATCTCTAACGGTCGAGGTTTATGGCGTCCTCTATGGGTCTGGACAGGTCAATGCGCATGACGCCGATCCAGCGCTGATCATCCAGGATTTCTTGACCAATGCGCAATATGGCGTCGGCTTTCCGGCGGCGAGCATTGACGCGACGACATTGCTCGGTGGATCGAGCGGCGCATCCTATCAAGTCTATTGTCGGGCGTTCGGGCTCGTAATGTCGCCAGTTCTGAGTAATCAAGAAGCGGCCAGCTCAATTCTTGCGCGTTGGCTGCAATTGACGGGTGCGGCGGTGGTATGGTCAGGGGGAAAGCTGAAGATCATTCCATATGGGGACTCATCGATCACCAGCTATTCAGTCACCTTCAACCCAAACGTCGCGTCGATCTACGATCTGAGCGACGATGATTTCATAAATACAGATGGCGAAGATCCTGTTCTTATCGAGCGGAGCGATCCTTACTCTGCCTATAATATGCAGAAGCTGGAAATATTGCAGCGCGTGACGACGCCTATCACTAATGCGGCCTCGCAGCAGACCGGATATAATGCCGTGCCAGTCACGGTTTTCGACCAGAACGCGATCGACCTCTATGGATTGCGCGTCGCTCCGACAATCACGGCGCATGAGTTCTGCGATTCGGCCGTCGCACAAGTCTCTGCGCAGCTCATTCTTCAGCGCGGTCTCTATATCCGCAACCGATACACTTTCAAGCTGTCCTGGGAATATTGCCTACTCGAACCGATGGATATCGTCACGCTCACAGATCTGACGTTGGGCCTCAATACCACGGCGGTTCGGATCACAGAAATTGAGGAAGATGATGCTGGGATTCTGACGGTCACGGCGGAAGAATTCCCGGCGGGCATTGCGACAGCCGCGCTTTATCCGATTCAACAGAACGTGCCGACTGGGGCCAATTACGGCGTAAGCCCAGCCGCAGTGAACCCGCCGCTGATCTTCGAGCCGCCATCTGCGCTTGTCGGTACGACGCCGCAGCTCTGGGCGGCGGTATCCGGAGGCGTTCCGACTGCCTATAAACTCGCCGAAGACAGCTCGACCGGGGCACATAGTTGCGCCGAGACATTGGCCGCGCAGGCTAGCGGCGCCACGATCACTTTCGCCATCTATGGGAAATCAGCCGAACGGAGCGCCATCAGACTACAGGGCTTCGATGGCAACCTTTTCTACACATGCGATTTCGATCTCACTGCGGGCACGGCTGGGACGCCATCATCCGGGGCAACGGCGGGGATCACGGCATTCGCCAACGGATGGTATGCGTGCAAAATTTCGTTCGTGATGAGTGCCGCCGGCACACCAACAGTCTCCGCCATTCTCGAAAACCCACTCGGCACGATATCTTATGCCGGCACGCTTGGCAGCGGAGTTTATATTTGGGGCGTACAGGTGGCGATCGGCGCGGAAGCGCTGTCATTTCTCTCGGCCTTCACAACGGTCTCGGGCGCGTCACTTGCGACAAACTCGATTGCGACCCCAGAGGGCGCATCTGGCATCGGTGATCCAAATTGGGGTGGCGCCAAGGTTTGGATCTCGCTCGATGGCAATTCCTACGAGACGATTGGCAGTGTGCCAGGGCCAGCGCGCCAGGGCGTCCTTACGGCGGCACTGCCAGTTTACGGTGGCACCAATCCGGATACGTCCGACACTTTGTCGGTGAGCCTGGTACAGAGCGGCGGCACGCTGGCCAGCACCTCATCGGCTGGCTTGCAGCAAGCGGTCACGCTGTCGATCGTCGACAATGAGCTCCTCGCATTTGAGACGGCGACGCTGACCGGAACGAACGCCTATAATCTTACGACAATCAACCGCGCGCTCTATGGAAGCACTGCGAACGCGCATGCGATCGGTGCTGCATTCACGCGGCTCGATAGCGCAGTATTCAAATATAATCTGCCCAGCTCCTATATCGGCCAGCCGCTTTATCTGAAGTTCCAGAGCTACAATATTTTTGGGCAGGGCGTGCAGGATCTCTCGACCTGCGTGGCCTATCAATACACGCCGTCCGGATCTGGTGTCATGGGTCCGGTCGCACAGACATTGGCAACGGGAACCAACGTCGATTGCGGTCTTGCAAGCACCACGGCTTCGCAATCCGATGATTTCGGCCTCGCCTCAGATCCTTATCCCAATTTCATCGACCTTGGACTTGCATCATCATGAGCATCAGACTTCAGCATTTGCGCGAGGCATGGTCGTTCCTCTCGACATTTGTCGGCCGAGTGGGCGAGATCGCCGTCGATACGACCAATAATCGAATGGTGGTGCATGATGGCACGACATCTGGCGGTTGGCCTGCTGCGAAACTCTCCGAGGTGGTCACCAACAAGCGCACCGCCGTCGCCGACGCCAATTACACCATCCTCGTCGCCGACCGGCTCGTAGCCTATACGAGCCTTACTGCGGCGCGGGCGGTGACCTTGCCGGCGGCGAGCGCCTATCCGACCGGGATCAGCCTCACGATCGTCGACGAGTCCGGCGCTTGCTCGGCGACGAACACCCTGACTGTCAATCGGGCCGGCTCCGACACGATCAACGGCGCAACGAGTGCGGTCGTCTCGATGGCCCATGGCTTTGTCGCCCTGGAAAGCGATGGGGTGAGCAAATGGACGGTGGTTGATCAATCAGGCTTTGATACGCTCTCAACGGTCGGGGCCGCCAGTTTCGACAGCAAAGTTGGTATAGGCACGACCACGCCCGCACAGCCGCTCGATGTGGTGGGGAATATAGCGATTAGTGGTACGACTGTAGTTAATTCGTCGCGAGGCGGCTCATTCACCACACTTAGCATATCAGACATCGCAACTTTTCAGCCCGCGACCGATCATGTGCTCTTGATTCGTGGCGATCCGACTCCATTTGGTCTGCCGTCGGGCTTGCTTGGGCCTATTTTAGAGGGAACAAATTCTGCGCAGAACGTAGTTACGCCGCTTACTATATTTGCCGCGTCGATAAATTTGATGAATGGCAAAGTGGGCATAGGCACGACCGCGCCGGCACAGCCGCTCGATGTCGTGGGAAATATTCAGACGCGTGGCGCATACGGCTCAAACATCCAGATCGTCGCCATCGA
Organism: Beijerinckiaceae bacterium; assembly: GCA_027346205.1. Classification (GTDB taxonomy): domain Bacteria; phylum Pseudomonadota; class Alphaproteobacteria; order Rhizobiales; family Beijerinckiaceae; genus Methylovirgula. The sequence goes on along the minus strand of DAIESR010000204.1, from coordinate 2,407 downwards.
AGATCTCATCACCTGTTCAGGCGCTTCGTCCGTTTCAACGCAACAGATTCCAAATCGCGCGATCATCCTCGCGGTTTCGGTCTATGTGGTGACGGGAGTTACCGGAGCAACTTCTTTCAACGTCGACGCGACGACGAGTTCGAGCGGAGGAGCGGGCACGACGGCCGGACAGTTTGGTGCGAGCCTCGGCATTACGGCGGGGTCGAGCAATGTCGGTGTGATTGGTCCCACTGCCTGGTACGCCGCCTCGACGATCAAGCTCACGGCGAATGGTGCCAATTTCACCGGCGGTCAGGTGCGCATTTCGATCCAATACATGCTCTGCGGCGCGCCGACGTCGTGAGTGGATAAGACGCGTCCAGGAGGCGATCTCGCTGTTGCGATGGATCGCCAGCGATGCGGCGCGCCACCGCAACTCTCCCCTTTGGTCAAACGGAGACAACAATGCTCGCTTTCAAAGGGGCGGCGCGCAGGCGCACGCCGGATGGAATAGCCCGCGCGGCGCAGTTCGCGGGCTGTGAAGAAGCGGCGCTCGAAGCTGTCATTGCGGTCGAGGCCGGCAAGTCTGGATTCGATGCCGAAGGACGCCCGAAGGCGCTCTTCGAGCCGCATGTCTTTTATCGTCTGCTTGCCGCGCATGGCAAGATGACGGCCTTGCGCGCGGCGATAGCGCAGGGCCTTGCCTATAAGCGCTGGGGCGAGAAGCCCTATCCGCATGACAGCTATCCGAGGATCGAGGCAGCTTGCGAGATCGACGAAGAATGCGCGCTGATGGCAACCTCCTGGGGCCTTCCGCAGATCCTCGGCGAGAATTTTGAAGCGGCGGGCTATGCGAGCGTGCAAGACATGGTTGCTGCCTTCGCCATCAGCGAGGATGTGCAGCTCTTGGGCCTAGCGAAATTCATCGACCATGCGCATCTGTCCGGCGCGTTGCAAAAGCGCGATTGGGCAGCTTTCGCGCGTGGCTATAACGGACCGAGCTGGCGCAAGAACGATTATGCGAACAAACTGGCGCGGGCCTACGCGCATGCGAAGGATGCGACCAGGCCGGCGCCCGCGCCGTTCGATGCAGCGGAAAAGAACCACTCAATTGAGAAAGCGGCCGATAGATCGGCGAAAGCGCATAGTGCGGCAGCGGCGACGATCGCTGTTGTGGCACCAGGCGCCATGATCGCTGCTCATAATGCACATATGTTCCCATGGTGGGCGGTCATCATCGGCGCTCCGATCGCAGTCATTGCCGGGCTTGTGATCTGGAATGTCGCGCTTGGCCTCAGAAAGCAGGCTGGCGCTGCGCATGCAGCGAGTATCGCGCCGATCTTGCCGGAACCGGCGCCGGCGGGCGCGGCTGCGCCATAGAAATAGGCGCCTTTTTCTCTCTCATCTGACCGGAGATTTTCCATGTCATTGCTTCACGCAATCGGCGCGCTTCTGCTCGCCTTCATGCATTCGGTGTTCTTCTGGCCGCTGTTCGAGCTTGCAACCGTGTTGCTAGTCTGGTTCGTGCTGATCCGTCCGGCGCTGAAAAGCTATCGCTACACAACGGGCATTCTCGATGAGCTTGATGCAGCGACGCGGCCGATGTGGTCGAGGCTCTTGTTACAGCTCAAAGGCATATGGTCCGCCGCCATCGGAATGGCCGCAGCCTTGTTCGCCAGTCTGCCGACGCTTCTCGACCAACTGACCGGCATTCATTGGGAAGCGTTCTTTGACCCCGCCACGGTCTCCAAGATCATCGCAGGCATCGCGCTTGTCGCGGCCGTCGTGCATGTGTGGGAGATGAAAGGTGCGGCGGCGATCGTGCCGAAAGATCCTCCCGCGCAATGAGCCGATAGGAGGCGTCCATGATTGCTCTTATCCTGCCGCTGCTCAATTCGCTGCTCGGCAACATCATCACGCCATTCGTCAATGCATGGGTATCCTACAAGACAGAAGCGATGAAGACCGGCGAGGCCGGGTTCGAAGTCGCTGCGAAGACCGATGCGCAAGTGATGACGCAAGCGCTCGCTTCCGATGTCCAGATGGCGCAGATCAAAGCGCAGACGTTCGGCCAGCCTGTCGTGCGCTTCATGATGTGGGTGGCGGGCGGCACGAGCGCAGTTTATTTCGCCTCCGTCATCCTAGACACGCTGCTCGCGTCGCATGTCTTCTTTGGGCATCCGCTGCTTGGTGTTCCGAAGCTTCCGCCGCCATTCGATAATCAGGTTTGGATGATCATCCAATCGGTCTTCCTGATTCAGGCTGTGCATGTCGGCACATCCAACGTCACGCAATGGCTCAATCGGAAATGATCATCATGACTCGTGTGCGCGCCGAAATGCTGCGAGGGATCGCCGTTGTCCTCGCGGCGCTCATCCTTTGCGTGATGGTCCTGGCCGCACATGCGGCCGAGCGCTGTCGGGCGAGC
>DAIESR010000185.1 GCA_027346205.1 Beijerinckiaceae bacterium | reverse complement strand
CGCTCGCCAAGGAGATCGCCCGCAGTGGAAGACATCCCAAGCTTTATGTGCAAGTGAATACGGGAGCGGAGCCGCAAAAGTCGGGTGTTCTGCCGCAGGAGGCCGATCAATTTATTGCGAGCTGCGCTAAGGATTACGGTCTCGAAATTTCGGGCCTCATGTGCATCCCGCCGTTCGATGAGCAGGCGTCGCCGCATTTCGGATTGCTCAATCAGATCGCTAAGCGCAATGGCATTGCGACTCTATCCATGGGCATGAGCGCCGATTTCGAGTTGGCGATTCAATTGGGCGCGACTCATGTGCGCGTCGGAAGCGCGATTTTCGGCAAGCGGTGAGAGATGCGGCGCTGATCGGTCGGTGAAGGCGCATTTGCCTGCCGTCACCGTAGGATCAGCTTCGCCTTCGCCGACAGCCTCGGCAAAAGCTTGCGCAGGTCTGCGGCGCGCAGCGCGATACAGCCAGCGGTAGGTGCGAAATCCGGGCGGGCGCAGTGCAGGAAAATGGCGCTGCCGCGATATTTGCGTCTCGGATCTATGTTGTAGTCGATGACGATGACGAGGTCGTAGAGACCGTCGTTGAGCCACATTTTCTCGCAACTATAGCGACTGGGCAGTCGCGAGAATCGGTTGTAGGCGGGCGATTGCGGATCATCGCACCAGCCATCGGTCGTGTGGATGGGCCGTAAAAGCCAAGGGGCGGCGGGCCGTGCACCGGTTGGCCGAAAAAATCCGCCGAGAAGCCGAAACTGCCCGACGGGAGATGCGAGGTCTCCTTCGCTTTTGCGTCGGCTGAACCCGCCGGCGCCAATGGCGCAAGGAAAGATCACGCCGCCGGCCAGCAAAAGGCCGCGCGGTCGTGCTGCGGAGGAAGCCTTGGGAAGCGCCATAGCGGTGAGGCTATGGAGTTTTTGAACTGCGCCTTTCCCGCGCGACGGCCTTACGGGAAGTGCTTTGGTCTTGAACATGGCGGTGGCGTCGTTCGGAAGGAAGCGTTTGCGTTTTTGTTGCGTCGCGAGACGCAATTGATCAATTTGGGGCGGTGTCGGCGCGGTCGGCCGAGGAACCAGGGGCTGCGGTCCGTTTGCTGGGCCGCCCGATCAGAGCAGCATAGGACAACTCATGACGCAGGTTCGCAAGATCCTGATTGCCGACGATGATGAAGATCTCCGCGGCGCGCTCTGTGAGCAATTGGCGCTGCATGCGGAATTCGCTGCCTTGCATGCACCGACGGCGAGTGCCGCTATCGATGTCGCGCGTGGCGAAGTGCCCGATCTCGTGATCATGGACGTCGGCCTGCCGGACATGGATGGCCGCGAGGCCGTCAAGATTCTCCGCCAAGATGGTTTCAAGAATTCGATCATCATGCTGACCGGACATGATTCGGACGCGGATACGATCGAAGGCCTCGAATCCGGCGCCAATGATTATGTGACCAAGCCCTTCCGTTTCTCGGTTCTCCTCGCACGCATGCGGGTTCATCTGCGCCAACACGAGGCGAGCGATGATGCCGTGCTGCGCATCGGTCCCTTCACCTTCCAGCCCGGCTCGAAA
>DAIESR010000166.1 GCA_027346205.1 Beijerinckiaceae bacterium | reverse complement strand
CAGGTTGGTGATGACGGTCGCGCCCCAGAAGCTCATCTGCCCCCAGGGGAGCACGTAGCCCATGAAGCCGGTGGCCATCATCAAGAGGTAGATGACCACGCCCAGCATCCACAGCACTTCGCGCGGGGCCTTGTAGGACCCGTAATACATGCCGCGGAACATGTGGATGTAGACCGCGATGAAGAACATCGAGGCGCCGTTGGCATGCGCATAGCGCAACAGCCAGCCATAGTTCACATCGCGCATGATGTGCTCGACAGAGGCGAAGGCGATCATGGACTGCGGCGTGTAATGCATCGGGAGAATGACGCCGGTGACGATCTGCGCCATCAGCATAAAGGAGAGAATGCCGCCGAAGGTCCACCAATAATTCAGATTGCGCGGATTGGGGAAGGTGACAAAGGAGGAATGGAGCAGGCCCATGATCGGCAGGCGGCTTTCGAACCACCGGGCAAGACCGCTCTTTGGAACATAGGTCGAATGGCCGCTCATGATATCGGTCTCTCAACGATCGTTGGCATGCCGTGCGGCATGTCGGAATCAACCAATCGTAATTTTGGTGGGCGAGGTGAATTTATAGGTAGGAATGACGAGATTATAGGGTGCCGGCCCTTGGCGTATGCGCCCGGACGTGTCGTAGACCGATCGATGGCAGGGGCAGAACCAGCCGTCATAGGGACCCTGATGGCCGAGCGGCACGCAGCCGAGATGGGTGCAGATACCGATGACGACGAGCCATTCCGGCTTTTGCACGCGCGAGGCATCGGTTGCCGGATCGCGCAGCTCGCTCAGCGGCGCGGCATCGGCGGCTTCGATTTCCTTCGGCGTCCTATGACGCACGAAGACCGGCTTGCCGCGCCATTTCACGGTGACGATCTGGCCCAAAGCAATATTGTCGAGATCGACTTCCGTGGAAGCGGCCGCGAGCGTGGAGGCATCTGGATTCATCTGGTCGATCAGCGGCCAAGCCGCGCTGCCGACAGCAACAACTCCAACCGCTCCCGTCGCTATGAAGAGAAAATCGCGACGGGTCGGCTCGCCCATGCTTGCGCTATTGGCCATGATGCGTTCCTTGGAGCGAGACAGGAAAAGATCGACGGTGCGTTTCGTGATCGAAACGACCGCGACCAATTAGCCTCCCTATAGTTTCTTTTCGATCGGCATGTCGAGATGGGAATGCCAAAACCCCTGCGGGCTTGGTTTCAAGCGCATTTCAGACATGCCAGATCTATACGGTTGCCGAATAAGGCCCATGCTCGTCACGCCGACAATGCGACCGATCGCCACTTGTGGCGATTCGTCGATAGCCTGTGTCTTTGATGTAAGATAGCATTTTGTGCATATGATTCGGCGCGCTGCCGATTGGCTTTGCCGCGATGCATCTTGAAGATACATAAGCCGTTGAAGACGCGAGAGCGTCCTCCAAGTGGGCAGTGTCTTAAAGCTTGCTGGCGCAATTTTGTGCGCTCTATCCTACATCATCATTTCGGTCATTCCATGTCCGAGGCTCTTGCGCCTGAATCCGTGGCGCCGCTGACTCTGGCGCTTTATCAGCCCGACATTCCGCAAAACTGCGGGACGTTGCTGCGGCTCTGCGCTTGTCTTGGCCTCGATGCCGCGATCATCGAGCCGGCGGGCTTTCCGGTCAGCGATCGTGCGTTTCGTCGTGCCGGCATGGATTATCTCGACCGGGTGGCCGTCGTGCGGCATGTCAATTTCTCAGGCTTCGAGGCTTGGCGGGCAGCCGCCGGGAGACGACTCGTGCTCTTGTCGACCAAAGCGAGCGTACCTTATTGCGATTTCGCCTATGCCGCGGGCGACATTCTTCTCGTCGGCCGTGAATCCGCCGGTGTCCCGGACGAGGTTCACGCCAGCGCCGAAGCACGTGTCATCATTCCGCTGCGGCCACAGATGCGTTCGCTCAATGTGGCGGTCGCCGCTTCCATGGTTATCGGCGAGGCGTTGCGGCAGATCGGGCAGGAGCCGCGCAGCAATTCCGCCTCATAGAGATGTCGGCCGCTCCCCGGGCGGGCACCATATCTCTATTTCTCTTAAGACTTCCCGCTTCGGCCCGCCCCCGGCGCCGCGAGTGCCTTGACGCATGCCGCAGAGCTCCAAGCGAGATGTTTCGCGGAAACAACTTGCTCCTTAGC
>DAIESR010000073.1 GCA_027346205.1 Beijerinckiaceae bacterium | reverse complement strand
ACCGACCATGGAAAACTAATGCCGTGCTGAGGCTTCTGTCACTTTTGATCCTGATTGCGATCTGGCAGCTGGCTTCGACCCTGGCAGGCAGTCGCTTGCTGCCGGAGCCGCTGGCGGTGCTCGGCACGATCATCAGCGAGGCGCAGTCAGGCGCGTTGTTCTTCAATCTCGGCGCGACGCTCGCCAGAGTAGCGGTCTCTTTCGGTCTCGCCATGCTCTTCGGCACGATCTTCGGCATTCTCATGGGCCGGCATCCGACGATCGATCGGCTTGGCGATCCATGGCTGGTGATTCTTTTGAATCTCCCGGCGCTCGTCATCATCGTCCTCGCCTATATATGGATAGGTTTGACGGAGACCGCGGCGATCACGGCTGTCGCGCTCAATAAATTGCCCAATGCGACGGCGACAATCCGCGAGGGCGCCCGCGCGCTCGACCCCGGGTTGCAGGAAATGGCGGCCGTGTTCGCTATGCCATGGCGGACGCGGCTGCAGCATGTGATCCTGCCACAGCTCGCTCCTTATATTGCCGCGGCGACGCGCTCCGGCCTCTCGCTCGTCTGGAAGATTGTTCTCGTCGTCGAACTCCTCGGCCGCTCGAACGGGATCGGCTTCGAAATCGGTACGGCCTTCCAGCTTTTCGACGTTAAGCTACTTCTCGCCTATGCGCTTCCCTTCGTAGCCATCATGCTCGGGATCGAGACCTTTGTTGTACAGCCCTTCGAGCGATATGTTTCCCGCTGGCGCCAGAAAGCCGTTTGAGGTCGTCGTCGCGCGAAAGGCGTTCCGCACGGCGTCTGGCGAGCTGCGCGAGGTGCTGCGCGATTTTTCGCTGACAGTCGCCGCCGGCACGGTCAATGCGCTCGTGGGTCCGTCCGGTTGCGGCAAGACGACCTTGCTGCGGATCATCATCGGGCTCGATCGGGATTTCGAGGGCACGATCGCAATGCCGGCGCAGCCACGGATCGGCATGGTGTTTCAAGAGCCGCGGCTCTTGCCCTGGCGCAGCGTCTTCCAGAATCTCCGTTTGGCGGCGCCACAGACCAGCGACGAAGATCTATTCAGAATCGCGACAGATCTCGGCCTCGGCGAGCATTTGACGCATTTTCCCGGAGAATTATCGCTCGGGCTCGCGCGGCGTGTCGCGCTGGCGCGTGCTTTCTCAGTCAAGCCGGATCTGCTCGTGCTCGATGAACCTTTCGTGTCACTGGACGCGGCGCTCGCGATACGCTTGCGGGATGAGCTTGCCGCGCTCGTCGACCGAACGAAGGTGACGACTTTGCTCGTAACTCATGACATAGAGGAGGCGATCAGGCTCGCCGACCGCATCCTCCTGCTCGCCGGCCACCCGACGGGGATCGCCGCGGAGGTCGATATAAGCTGTCCGCGCCGCATGATGACGGATGAATATGCGGCGCGCACCAAAGCGGAGATCGGCGCGATTCTCGCTCGGTTGAATCCGCTTTGAGGCTTGGATGTGACTCTGCTTATTTTCGACTGCGACGGCGTGCTCGTCGATTCAGAAATTATCGCCCTCGACGGTCTGGCTCGGCTGCTGACCGCACTCGGCCGGCCGAGCGATCTCGCCGAGTGCCGCCGCCTATTCATGGGCAAGAGCCTAAAGGATGTTCTCGCTGAAATCGAGACCATGATCGGCGGGCCGCTGCCGGAAGATCGGGGCAGGCAGGCGAATGAAGAGCTGCTCGATCGCTTGCGTCGCGAGTTGCGTCCGGTCGAAGGCGTGGCGGAGGCCATCGCGCAGCTTGTCTATGCGCGCTGCGTCGCCTCGTCCTCGCAGCCAGAGCGCATCAAGCTGTCGCTCGATGTGACGAGTCTCGCGCCGCTCTTCGGCGAGCATGTGTTCAGCGCGGCGCAGGTCGAACATGGCAAGCCGGCGCCGGATCTCTTTCTGCACGCTGCCGCGGCATGCGGCTTCGCGCCGGCACAATGCATTGTGATCGAAGATTCCCCCGCGGGGATCATGGCGGCGCGGCGCGCGAATATGGAGGTGATCGGCTTTGTAGGCGCGAGCCATGCCGATGCGGCTCTTGCTCATGCGCTTGTTTCAGCGGGCGCCGGCACTGTCATCACCAGAATGACGGATCTGCCGGCCGCTGTCGAAAGCCTGGTTGTCGCGCGGCGGGAACTCGCGTCATGAGGCTCCTTCTCGTCACCGCTGCCGCGCTCATCGATGCCGATGGGCGCGTGCTGATCGCGCAAAGGCCAGAAGGCAAGGCGCTGGCGGGCCTCTGGGAATTTCCCGGCGGCAAGGTCGAGGCCGGAGAGCGGCCGGAAATCGCGCTGATCCGTGAACTCGGCGAGGAGCTTGGCATCAAGGTCGAAGAACCTTGCCTCGCACCGCTCACTTTCGCGAGCCACGCCTATCCAGATTTTCATCTTCTTATGCCGCTTTACGTCTGCCGGCGTTGGCAGGGCTTTGTCGCGGCGCGCGAAGGCCAGGCCTTGAAATGGGCTTGGCCTGGGGACCTGCGCAACTATCCCATGCCGCCGGCCGATGCGCCTTTGATCCCGGCCTTGATCGATCTTCTCGGCTGACTTCTGGCGTGCGAAGGCCCGCCGCTCCTATTGCCGGAAGGGACCTTACTGCGAGTCGCTTGCGTCCGACTGGGATGGCGAGAACAGGAAAGGAAAGAAGCCAAAGGCCTGCTGCGGACGTTCAGCATTCGCCCTCGCTACGCGAGGGCGCTGGCGGGTGCGCGCATAGTAATGCGTGCGGGGCGGCGAACCAGTGATCGTGATCCGGGCGCCTTCCGCTTTCACCATTTGGAACAGAATGGCCGCATGTTCCGGCGAGAGCCGAACGCAGCCATGCGAGACAGGGTGTCCGAGATAGGCCGTCTCATATGTGCCGTGGATGGCAAAGCCGCCGCGGAAGAAGATCGAATAAGGCATCGGCGACATGTGATATTTTTTTGAATAATGCATCCGCTGCAAGCTTTGCGGGGCGAACGAGCCGTTCGGTGTCACATAGCCCGGGCGCGCCGTCGAAACCGGCCAGGAATAGCTGCCGCTATCGGATTCCACATTCATGCGCTGGGCGCTGAGATCGATATGGACGCGGACGACAGCTTCCGCCGAAGTTAGCCAGAACAAGCCGCAAATCGAACTGATCATAAAAGCGAATTTTAAAAATGGCGCGTGACGCATGGCATCCCCCATCACGGACAAACAACCCGCTGCGCTAGAGCATGTTCCGGAAAAGTTGATAGATTTTTCCATTATTTTAGACATCGGATATATCCAATGTCTCATTCACGAGAACATGCTCCAACACATTGATTTCGAGTGCTTTCTTCTCGATCGGATGATTCCATCCGATCGGAAAACGCGCTGAAGGCAACGATGCCATCGCCTCGGCAGCGGGTAAATCGGAAAATTTGAGTAAGGTTGATTGGATATCTCAAGCAATCGACGCCGACGGTGCTGCACAAGCCTTGCCAGATAATGTCTTCTGAAATGATCTGCATGTGCGACCGCCAGTGACGAAAACCTAGGCAGATCTTGCAGTTCTATAGGGTCAGAGGCGTGACAAAACGCACGCCGCTATCATCCGCAGCGAGGTGAACCTATGCGCAATCGAATCATGCGGAACCTGCATCTGCTTCGGTATGCTCGGATCATCGCCTTGCTTGGCGGCGGCATCCCGCTTTCGCAGCCCATTGCCGCGCAGCAATTGGGCTCTCTGGAGCCGCGGGCTTTGCCGCCTCTGACGCATCCGAACAGTCCTTCCGTTCCCGCCAAGCTATTGTTCGGGCGGGAAACAGCTCCTGCGCGGATGCCCTCGCTGCCGATCGGCTTTTATGCGCACGGCTGTCTCGCCGGCGGCGTGGCGCTCCCCCTCTCGGGGCCGGATTGGCAGGTGATGCGTCCCTCGCGCGATCGTTATTGGGGCCATCCCGAGCTGATCGCCTTCATTGAACATTTCGCCAAAAAGGTCACCAGGGTGAGCCATTGGCCGGGTCTTCTGATCGGCGATATGGCGCAGCCGCGCGGTGGACCCATGCTCAATGGCCATGCCTCGCATCAGATCGGGCTCGATGTCGACATCTGGCTGCGGCCCATGCC
>DAIESR010000148.1 GCA_027346205.1 Beijerinckiaceae bacterium | reverse complement strand
CGCCCAGCCATTGCACCGCCATCAGCGACAGAATGAAAGGCATGGCGGCGGCCTGGGCGAGGCCGCAAAGAAAGCGCCTCCGCCATGGCGGAGGCGTGAAGGAAAGATCGCTGCCATCGCCCTGAGACAGAAGCTTGCCTTGAAGAAGCTCGGCGATCGCGCGCAAGGAACGCGCCGTATAGACGTCCTGCAAAGTAATTGCGGCCAATGCCGGCGTCTCGCGCACGACAGAGACGAAACGTGCCGCAAGCAGGGAATGGCCGCCGAGATCGGTGAAGAAATCCGCATCGAGCGGGATCGGCTGCAGCGGCAGCACCCGCTTTGCAGCGGCGAGCAGCACTGCCTCCGTCTCATTGCGCGGCTCTTCCTGCGCCTCACCCGAAGCCAGTGGAACGAGTTCCAATTTCTTCAAGCTGTTGCGGTCGATCTTGCCGGAAACGAGCGTCGGCAATGCCGCGAGAGTCTCGAATCTCGACGGCACCATATAAGCTGGCAATTTGGCGCGCAGCTCGCTGCGCAACAGCTTGCTGTCGACAACAGCACCACGCGTCGGCACGATGAAGGCGGTGAGTTCGTCGAGCCCATCGTGATGGCGCAGAACGACAGCCGCCGCCTCTATCCCGGCAGATTCGCCGAGCTTCGCTTCGATCTCTCCAAGCTCGACGCGAAAGCCGCGGATCTTCACCTGATCGTCGATCCGTCCGCGAAACTGGAGATTGCCTTGGTGATCGATGACCGCAGCATCTCCGGACCGATAGAGCACTGGATCGCTACCCAAATCGGCGAAGGGATTGGCAGCGAAAGGATTGGCGATGAATTTTTCTGCGTTGAGCGCCGACCGATTCAAATAGCCTTTCGCGACGCCGGGGCCACCGATCAGCAATTCACCTTCTTCACCCGTGCCGAGCAGACCCATGCCGGCATCGACGACATAGCAAGTGTAGTTCGGGATCGGCGTCCCGATCGTGACGGTCTCGCCGATTCGAACTTCGGCGATGGTGGCAACGACGGTCGCCTCCGTCGGCCCATAGGAATTGAAAATCTTGCGACCCGGCCGGCACCATTGGCTGGCGAGCGTCGGCGGGCAAGCCTCGCCTCCGAGGATGACCAGCCGCAGGCTCGCCACATCGCGCGGCAGGACAGAGAGAAGCGTCGGCACTGTGTCGAGCACGGTGACGCCATTGGCTTCCAGCACCTCGGGAAGCCGGTCCGTCTCGCCCATAATCTCGGGGCTTGCGACGAAGAGCGTGGCGCCGACGAGATAGGGCAGCCAGATTTCCTCCAGCGAGAGATCAAAAGCGACGGAAGCGCCCTGGAACACGACATCGCGCTCGTCAAGCTCGTAGATATCATTGGCGGCGCGGAGAAAATGGCAGATGTTGCGGCCGGAGATCGCAATGCCCTTCGGCACGCCTGTCGAGCCCGACGTATAAATCAGATAAGCGGGATGATCCGGTGTCGCGCCGAGCGCACGCGCATCGACCGGCGTCTGATCCGCGGCATCGACGAGATCGGCTGCGGTGAGAACCGGACAGACCGGCTTGGCGCGCGCCGTCTCGGCCCGGGGACCGGCGCTCAACAGCGCCATCGCCTCGGCGTCTTCGAGACAGGTCGCAATGCGGTCGACGGGTGCGTCGGCATCGAAAGGCAACCAGGCCGCACCGGTCTTGGCGATGGCGATCTGGCTGATCAGCAATTCACAGCCACGCGGCAGCCACAGCCCGACCACGCGGCCAGGACCCGCCCCCTGCCGGATGAGGCCGCGCGCCAGCGCTTCGGCGCGCCGATCGAGTTCGGCATAGGTGAGTGTGCCGCCCGTGGTGATCAGGGCGACAGCATCGGGGCGGGCTCGCGCGGTCGCGGCGAAAATTTCGCACAGCAACTCGTCGCGAAGCAAATCTGGCCGCAAATCACCGCGTAGTATGCGGGCTGGTCTGGCCGAGACAGGATTGGAATTGAGAGCGCGGACGGCGGAATACATCAATGACGATCAGCTGTTTGGCATCGCATCCCGAATTTCCACATTTCGATCTGCGAGGCGTCCCCCGACACCCGACGCTGCGGCATTGCTTTATCCCTTCAACGCCAGAACCGCGGCCCGTGGACTTCAGCGCCATTAATGCGATGGTTCATATGAACTTGGCATGAACCGATCGGCTTACGCTTGACTCCGCACAAATTCGCCGTTCCGCGCGTTGCGAATGAGCCCGACGCGGCAAGGCGCGCGCTTTCGATTGGAGCGCGTTCCGATCGGATGGAATCATCCGATCGATAAGAACTCGCTCAAAATCAAAGAGCTGAAGCATGTTCTTGTCGGAAAAGTCGGTCAACTTTTCCGGAACATGCTCTAGCGAAGCAGATTGTCCATAGCTTAAGCGCTGCGATGGCAGAATGCCGCAGAGATCGGCGCGAAGCAAGCCGTCGTTTGGGCTTTCCGGCGGTTAACCCGCGCTCATTCTTTGATGAGAGCCGCCATATCGGGCGCGGCGGGATTTTTCATGCCCACGACATGATAGCCGGCATCGACATGCAGGATCTCGCCCGTGATGCCGCGCGCCATGGGCGACAGGAGGAAAGCGGCACTTTCGCCCACCTCTTCGATGGTGACCGAGCGGCGCAGCGGCGCGTTGTACTCGTTCCATTTGAGAATATAGC
>DAIESR010000187.1 GCA_027346205.1 Beijerinckiaceae bacterium | reverse complement strand
GCCCTTCGCGGCATAGCTGCGTGGCTCCTCCGCGTTGCGCCGCTGCGCCCGCTGCCAGCCGGGCGTCTGATAGGAAGAGCTATAACTGTCCATATTGGAAAAGCGCGATTGCGCATAACCGCCATAGGCGGTGCCCGAGGCCGCCTCGATGACTTCGACATGCGGCTCCGGCAGCTCATCGAGAAAGCGCGAAGGAATCGTCGTCTGCCATAGGCCGCGAATGCGCCTGTTGGTGGCGAAATAGATCTTCACCCGTCGCTTGGCGCGGGTGATGCCGACATAGGCGAGGCGCCGCTCCTCTTCGAGCCCGGCGCGGCCCGATTCATCGAGCGCGCGCTGATGCGGAAACAGTCCCTCCTCCCAGCCGGGTAGGAACACGGTCTCGAACTCCAGACCCTTCGCTGCATGCAAGGTCATGATCGAGACACGCTCTTGCGCATCCTTGGCCACGGCATCCATGACGAGCGAGACATGTTCGAGGAAAGCGAAGAGATTGGGAAACTCTTCCATCGAGCGGACGAGTTCCTTTAAATTTTCGAGCCGACCAGCAGCTTCCGCCGTGCGATCCTTCTGCCACATGTCGGTATAGCCGGATTCTTCCAAAATCATCTCGGCCAACTCACCCTGCGGCTTGGCATCAATGAGCGATGACCAGCGCGCAAAGGACGTGAGGAGATCGCGCAGCATGTGGCGCGGCTTCGGCTTCAATTCCTCCGTCTCGATCATGATCTGCGCCGATTGCATCAGGCTGATGCGCTCGCGCCGCGCATGATTGTGGAGCAATTGCAAAGTGGCGTCGCCCAGCCCGCGTTTCGGCACGTTGAAGATGCGCTCGAAGGCGAGATCGTCATTGGGCTGTGCGACGCAGCGCAGATAGGCGAGCGCATCGCGGATTTCGGCACGCTCGTAAAAGCGCGGGCCGCCGATGACTCGATAGGGAAGGCCGAGCGTGATGAAGCGTTCTTCGAATTCGCGCATCTGGAAAGAGGCGCGCACGAGAATGGCGAACTCGTCGAGATCATGGCCCTTGCGCTGCAAAGCCTCGATCTCCTCGCCGATCAAGCGCGCCTCGTCCTGCGAATCCCAGACGCCGGTAACGGTCGGCTTCTCGCCTTCTTCGCCATCGGTGAAGAGCGTCTTGCCGAGCCGGCCCTGATTATGCGCGATGAGGCTGGCCGCGGTTGCGAGAATATGCCCGGTCGAACTATAATTGCGCTCCAGCCGGATGATTGTCGCGCCAGGAAAATCCTGCTCGAAGCGCAGGATATTGTCGACATCGGCACCGCGCCAGCCATAGATCGATTGATCATCGTCGCCGACGCAGCAGACATTGTGGCGGCCCTGCGCCAAAAGTCTCAGCCATAAATATTGGACCGTGTTCGTGTCCTGATATTCATCGACGAGCATGAAGCGGAAGCGCTCTTGATAGTCTTTCAGCACATCCGGATTTTCACGAAAGAGCCTTAAGGCTTCAAGCAGGAGATCGCCGAAATCGGCGGCATTCAGAACCTTCAGCCGCTCCTGATAGAGCTGATAGAGCCTTTGCCCCTTGCCATTGGCGAAGGCGGCCGCCTCGCCCGCCGGCACATGGGCAGGGTCGAGCCCGCGATTCTTCCAAGCATCGATCTGATAGGCGAGCGTGCGCGCCGGCCAGCGCTTCTCGTCGATGTTTTCGACCGCGATCACCTGCTTCAACAGGCGGATCTGATCGTCCGTGTCGAGAATGGTGAAAGAGGATTTGAGGCCAACAAGCTCGGCATGGCGGCGCAGGATTTTTGTCGAGATCGCGTGAAAAGTGCCGAGCCAGGGCATGCCTTCGCCGGCAGGCCCAGCGAGCAGCGCAATACGCTCCTTCATCTCCCGCGCCGCTTTATTGGTGAAAGTGACGGCGAGGATCTGGGAGGGATAGACGCGGCCGGTCGAAAGAATATGAGCGATGCGGGTCGTCAGCACGCGCGTCTTGCCGGTGCCGGCGCCCGCAAGCACGAGAACCGGGCCGTCGAGCGCCTCGACGGCGGCGCGCTGCTCGCCATTGAGCCCGTCGAGATAGCGCAGGCTTGAGGTGGCGCGCGCCCGCGCGGCAATGCCGCCGGGTCGGACCTCCGGCGCCTCGAAACGGCCGGCCTGTTCCTCGAGCCCGGAGAAAGGATCACTCAAGGCGCCAAGCCTCCCCAAGGGAATGTCCAAACAGAACGAAAGACGAATCATGAGGCCAATGTGGGGCTTTTGATGTCCCCTGTCGACTCAGGGTGGGGAAAGCGCGGGGGAAAGGTGTGCGGTCAAGCTGAGGCAGTAATCGTGCCTGAGCGTGCGTTCAAATTCCACAACTGCGCTTTAACGACGAAACACCCATGCTCATATCTGCGGAGCTGCGCTGGCTGCGCGCTTTCGAAGCAGAAGGTTTCGAAATCCC
>DAIESR010000070.1 GCA_027346205.1 Beijerinckiaceae bacterium | reverse complement strand
CCGCTGCACGCAACTGGGGCATCTGCAACTGCGCGGAGAGACGGATCTTGCCGGACAGCTTGCTGCTGCGCTGGTGGGCAAGCCTGCTCCAAAAGCCACGGCTCCGATTCCGGATGGTGCCATCGCATTCGAGATCACGGCGGTGTGCTGTTCATCGATCTGCGCGATCACTATGGCATCACCCAATGCGTCGTCGATCCGGATTCCAAAGCTTTTGCCGCGGCAGAAAAGCTGCGCTCGGAATGGGTGGTGCGCTTCGACGGCCATGTGCGGCGACGCCCCGAAGGCACGGAAAATCCCGACATGCCGACGGGGTTCGTCGAAGTCTATGTGATGGAGATCGAAGTTCTGGGGCCCGCGGCGGAACTGCCGCTGCCGGTTTTCGGCGATCATCAATATCCCGAAGACATGCGGCTCAAATACCGCTTCCTCGACCTGCGCCGCGACAAGCTCCACAAAAACATCATGCTGCGCGGACGAATCATCGACAGCCTCCGGGCGCGCATGAAGGGGCAGGGGTTTTTCGAATTCCAGACCCCTATTCTCACCGCCTCGAGCCCTGAGGGCGCGCGCGACTTTCTTGTGCCCTCGCGGCTTCATCCCGGGAAATTCTATGCGCTGCCACAAGCGCCGCAGCAGTTCAAACAGCTGCTGATGGTGGCGGGTTTCGATCGCTATTTCCAGATCGCGCCCTGTTTTCGCGACGAGGACGCACGCGCCGACCGCAGCCCCGGCGAATTCTATCAGCTCGATATCGAGATGAGCTTCGTCACCCAGGAAGACGTCTTTGGGGCGGTCGAGCCGGTGCTGCGCGGCATATTCGAGGAATTCGGCGGCGGCCAGCCGGTCACGCAAGAATTTCCGATGATCTCCTATAGCGCCGCAATCCGCGCCTTTGGCTCGGACAAGCCGGATCTGCGCAATCCGCTTCTTATCCATGATGTGACGCCGGCTTTCCGCGATTCGGGCTTCGGCGTTTTCGCCAAACGACTCGCGGCCGATCCCGAAGTGCGTGTCTGGGCGATCCCTGCGCCGGGCGGCGGCCAACGCACGTTCTGCGACCGGATGGACAGCTGGGCGAAGAGCGAGGGCCAGCCGGGTCTCGCCTATATTTTCTGGCGCGAAGGCGAGGACACGGGCGCCGGCCCGGTCGCCAAAAATATCGGGCCGGAGCGGACGGAATTCATTCGGGCAGGGTTGAACGGCAGGCCAGGAGACTGGGTTCAGGTTCCAGCGTCTGAGGCAGCCTCGGGGGAGAAGTTCCCGATCGAGATCGCAGCGCCTTATCGCGCCTTGCGGCCCGATGGGCTCAAGGCGGGCGATGCCGTCTTCTTCGTTCTCGGCAAGCCGGATGATATTTATAAATTCGCCGGCCTCGCGCGCCAGAAGCTCGGCAGCGACCTCGATCTGGCGGAAAAAGACGTCTTCAAATTCTGCTGGATCGTCGATTTCCCAATGTATGAGTGGAACGAGGAAGAGAAGAAAATAGATTTCTCCCACAATCCATTCTCGATGCCGAATTTCGACCATGACGCCTTCGTCGCGCTCGATCTGGCCGATAAGGCGACGATCCTCGGGATTACGGCCTTTCAATATGACATCGTCTGCAATGGCATCGAATTGTCATCGGGCGCGATTCGCAATCATCGCCCCGACATCATGAAAAAGGCCTTCGCGCTCGCTGGTTATGGCGAGGACGTGTTGCAGGAGAAATTCGGCGGCATGTATCGCGCCTTCCAATATGGCGCGCCGCCGCATGGCGGCATAGCGCCGGGCGTCGACCGCATCGTGATGCTGCTCGCAGGCGAGGAGAATTTGCGCGAGGTCGTGCTGTTCCCGATGAATCAGAGAGCGGAAGATCTGCTGATGGGTGCGCCTTCGCCAGCGACCACCAAGCAATTGCGGGAATTGCACATCAGGCTGAACCTGCCCGATCAGAAGGGCTGAAGGCGTCTTCCGGCTTCGGACAAGAAAGCCGGTTGCTCCAGTGCAAGCAACGGAATTGGCATAAGGTCTTCGGCGCGTAAGCGCCAGATAACCAATACTCGATCAGCATTTGGTTGTGATCATCGGAAAGAACTGGAGCAGGCCCAAAAAAAGTTGCTAGAGATTTCCTGGACATGCTCTACGTCCTTGAGGTGGAGTCATCGGCAATCAGGGTCGGCGTCCGAGCTTGAGCAGGACGACGGCCTCCCGGAAGAGCCGACGAGCTATCCCGGAGGCTCATGAAGCGGTTTTTCGAATTCGTTTGGCCAGCAATCGGCTTAGCCGCCGTCGTCCTGTCGATCTTTCTGCTCCATCGGCAATTTCGCGGTGAAGCCATCGGTCCGCAGATGTGGGCCCAGCTTCAGGCCGTTCCGGTCCATCGATATGTCTTGGCCGTGGCTGCGACATTGGTCGCCTATGCAGCGCTTGCCTGGTATGACCGGATCGCTCTCCTCCATCTCGGCGTCAAGCATATTTCCTTGACCTTCATCGCCTTGTGCTCCTTCACCACCTATGCGCTGGCGCATAATATAGGCGCCTCGGTCTTTTCCGGTGCCATGGTGCGCTATCGCGCTTATCGGGCCAAGGGCCTCACTCCGGGCGAGATCACCATTCTGGTTGGCCTATGCTCACTGACCTTCGGACTCGGTGTTCTCCTCCTCGGTGGCCTCCTTCTCGTCATCGACCCCACCGAATTGCGGAGATTGGACGGCCTCCTGCCCCCGCTGCTCACGAATCCAGCCACCGCCCGCACCCTGGGCATCACTTGCCTAAGCCTCGTTGCAGCCTATGCCGCAGGCTCGATCTTCAAACTGCCGCCCTTGCGTTTCGGGCGGTTCCATCTCGAATATCCGAGGTCGGGCATTGCTTTGCGACAATTTCTTGCTGCGCCGATGGAGCTTCTGGGCGCTGCGGGCATTATTTATTTTGCCCTTCCACAAGCCGGCAATCCGGGCTTTTTCGCCGTTCTCGCCGTCTTTCTCGCCTCTTTTTCGGCAGCACTCGCCTCCAATGCTCCCGGCGGGCTCGGCGTCTTCGAACTTTTGTTTATCAAGGCCATGCCGGCGGTGGCTCCGCTCAAAGTCTTGACGGCTCTGCTGGTGTTTCGGCTTTTGTACCTGATCATCCCGCTGGCGATTGCGATCGTGGTGGTGGTACGGTTCGAACGGCGCCAGATCGCCGAGACATTGCGCCAGAAAACGATCGCCGAAGGGGTGCTGCGTGAAAGAAATCCTGATCAGCACAAAGGCAAGGGCCGCGAGCCCGCAGGCGTGGCGTAATAATATATACTTGCAGGCGCCGATCCATCTGGCTCCGGCTGCACGCGATTTGAGCTTCAGGGCGGAAGCTGTCCATGCGCCGGATTGGCTCAGCGGCGGCGAATCAGTCCGATGATTCTATGTGAGAGGTGGCGCTGCGTTAAGTCTGAGCGGTTTCGTGCGGATGACGAGCTGAAAAAGCGCTCACGATTCACCGTCGCCAGTCGCCTCCATGGCGAGCCAGCTATAGCCACCCTGGTCCCAAATCTGCGCGAGGCGCTGGTCTGGCCCGTAATTGGGATAGGCTTTTTTGACCGTGTCATATTCTTTCAGAAAAGCCTCAAGCTGCTCGTCTCGGAGCGGAACCGTCAAGCTCTCCGTCTTGAAACGGAGGAGATAGACGGTCTTGTCGTCGCTGGCGAACAGCTCGTATTCGTCGCCTCCTTCCACAAAGATCGTCGGCTCTTGATTGTCCGTCATGGTGTCCAGCTCCCTGGGGTTCCGGCTCGGGTTCGAAATACGGACCAGCCTGCGCCAACTTCATGTCCAAAGCGAGCGATCATGCCGATCTATCAGAATTATTGGCCCTCGCGGCAAACCTTTGCGCGAAAGAGAGGCAAAAAACACGCCGCGGGCAAGACGGCAAGGGCAGTCACGAACCCTTGCTTTGCCATGCGCCAGCTGCTGTGCCGATAAGGCCAGCGCGCTGCTTATCCCTGGCCGGGCATCAGTCCCGCGAAAACGAATATAAATAGCACAAGAGCCGATCCCGACCATTTGGAATCGCATTTCCGGCACATTGGACATGTCCGAAGTGCAAAAAAATGCGATCCGTATGGTCGGGACAAATTGGCTCTACATCAAACAATGAGAGCATGTCCTTTGTCGGAAAAGTTGAGCCAACTTTTCCGGGACATGCTCTAGGCCTTGCCGCGATATTTGGTGATGAACTGATCGATGAGATTGTTGCATTCGGTTGTGTCGAGCCACCCTTCAGCCATCTCTTCCGTCTTCAATTCGCGGCCGATATCGAAAGGATCGGCATAGCCGTTCAGGCGCAGAAAGATGCCCCATTTGCCATTGGGCTTTTTCGCTATCGTGATTTCTTCGCCTGTTTCCAAATTTGCCATTACAGCTCCTCCGCGCCTTTGCGGCGTCCATAAATGCCGCCTCGGACGGCACGGATCGACCCAAGGGCTCCTTGGCAGGAACCTTGCCAAGCGGTCGGTCCGGGTCCGGGCGAACCCCTCGCTTCGAAATGGTGCCGGTTGCAGGAGTGGAACTCACAACCTACTGATTACAAATCAGACTTAGCACCGCGACACCTCCAGATACAACAGGACATCCTCGCCACATAAGTCGTCTCTTTTCTCTGACGATATGGCGCGGTGTCGTGTCGTGTCTTGGATACGGGGTAACAAGCCAAGACAGTCATCTTTTGTTACCCCGCGTTACCCCGGACTGGATCTCCTGATTTTGCAGGATATGGCAATGGCCAAAGCCCTTACCGTCTACAATCTCGAGTTGATCAAGCCTGGTTCGATCCGCCGAGAAATTCCCGACGGCCTCATTCGCGGCTTATACTTTGTCATGCAGCCGACGGGCAAGGCCAGCTGGGCGGTGCGATATCGGTTTCGCGGCAATCCGCGAAAACTGACGCTTGGCCAAGTATAAGCGGCGCGCTGGACCTTTCATGATCTGCGGCGCACCGCGGCGAGGCCGTGCTGAACCACAAGAGCGGCCCGATCAAGGGTGTGGCGGCGGTCTATAATTGATAGAGCTATGATGCTGAGAAGCGCCACGCTCTTGAGGTATGGAGCGGGTATGTCGTGACGTTGGCGAGTGGAGAGCCAGTGGCAAATGTGGTCGAGCTGCGGGCGAGAAGGTGAGCCATGCTCTCGTTGTTTGATGTAGAGCCGATTTATCTCGCCTATGTGGATCGCGAGCGATTCCATGTAAGCGCGATCGGCTCTAGGACGGCGAACATTCAAATGGAATCGGGGCTGCCGTTCTTGTCTTTTGTTTTCGCATCAGATTTGTCCCGCAGCCGGTTTCCACCTGCGGGTCTGATGCTCTAGAGCCGGTCCCGACCAAATAGAATCGCCTGCGATCTATTTGGTCGAGGTAAATCGGCTCTGTTTCAAATATTTAGAGCATGTTCTCGATCAGAAAAGTCGATCAACTTTTCCGGAACATGCTCTAGGGGCATCGTAATGTTTTGGGGTGATCGATAAGGATTCTCTCCAAAAACGCAACGCGGCGATCATTGCTCCAGGGCAAGCGGATTTTCGGATGATCGATGAATCGTGGTATATAAGGTCAAGGACGCCGAAGCTGGTAGTTGAGCCTGGAGTAGGCCATCAATACACTGAAATTAAGCGAAAATCAGTCAGGCTGGCGAGGCGCGCGCTTCGCGCTGATCTTACTTGATCTTGGTTTCCTTGAATTCGACGTGCTTGCGCGCCACTGGGTCGTATTTCTTGAACGACAGCTTTTCGGTCTTGGTGCGCGCGTTCTTCTTCGTCACATAGAAATAGCCCGTGTCCGCGCTGGACAGCAGCTTGATTTTGATCATTGCGGCCTTGGCCATGGTCTTTGTCCTTTGGAGTCGGGCGCGGTTCATCCGGCGCGACTCGATTGAATCCGGCCGCCTTCCCGACAGGGTTTTTGAAGCGAAAGGGGCGGAGGAGGGGCCGTAAGCCCAAAATATTCGCGCACCATAAGGATCGCGTATTGCTTGTCAAGGATCTGCCTTTCTGGGCAGCAATTCTAAGTCGTTTTCCTTCCTGATTTCACGCTCCTATTGGTTTTTCGATTTCGGGAGGCGGTTTGGAGTTGATGAGGGTCGTCATGAGCACTTCCCATGAGGGGAAGACGAGATAGGCGGTAATTGTTCGGAT
>DAIESR010000056.1 GCA_027346205.1 Beijerinckiaceae bacterium | reverse complement strand
AATTTGCGCTGGCGATCGCGGGCGCGGAGTTCGATCGAGCGATCGGTTTCCGACGATGCGCGATCGGCGAGATCAGGCAAATTTTCATTTTCGTTTTGCAGCACGGTCAGCGTTTCACGGCTTTCGCGCAGAATGTCGTCTTTCCAGGTGAGCAGCTTGCGACGAAAATAATCGCGCTGGCGCTCATTCATAAAGGGTTCGTCTTCCGACGGTCGGTAATCTGCATCGATCGTTTCGGCCGGCACTTTCGAGTCTCCCCAAACCCAACCTAAACCGCCGGCCTTATAACGACATAAGCGCGCTCAGACAATCCGTCGCGGGGCATGATTGCGAGTTAAGCCAGTACCCTGTGCAAATTTTCAGCAACCTTGTCGAGGAAACCGCCGGTCGATAGCCATCTCTGCTCGGCCCCGACCAGCAAGGCGAGATCCTTGGTCATATAGCCCGCCTCGACCGTATCGATGCAGACCTTTTCCAAAGTGCCGGAAAATTTGGCGAGGGCTTCATTGCCATCGAGCTTGGCGCGATGGGCCAAGCCGCGTGTCCAGGCGAAAATCGAGGCGATCGAATTGGTCGATGTCTCCTTGCCCTTCTGATGTTCGCGATAATGCCGCGTCACCGTGCCATGCGCGGCCTCCGCCTCGACGGTCGACCCGTCTGGCGTCATCAGCACCGAGGTCATGAGGCCGAGCGAGCCGAAACCCTGGGCCACGGTGTCCGACTGGACGTCGCCGTCGTAATTTTTGCAGGCCCAGACATAGCCGCCCGACCATTTGAGCGAGGAGGCGACCATGTCGTCGATCAGCCGATGCTCATAGGTGAGGCCCGCGGCCGCGAATTTCGCCTTGAACTCGTTTTCGAAGACTTCTTGGAAGAGATCCTTGAAGCGGCCGTCATAGGCTTTCAAAATCGTGTTCTTGGTCGAAAGATAGACGGGATAATTGCGGATCAGCCCGTAATTCATCGAGGCACGGGCGAAATCGCGGATCGAATTGTCGAGATTATACATGGCGAGCGCGATGCCGGCACTCGGGAAGGCGAACACTTCCTTCTCGATCACGCTGCCGTCCTCGCCTTCGAATTTGAGGGTGAGTCGGCCCTTGCCGGGCACTTTGAAATCGGTCGCCCGATATTGATCGCCGAAAGCATGGCGGCCGACGACGATCGGCTTGGTCCAGCCCGGCACGAGGCGCGGCACGTTTCGGCAAATGATCGGCTCACGGAAGATGACGCCGCCCAGAATGTTGCGGATCGTGCCGTTCGGCGACTTCCACATCTCTTTGAGCTTGAATTCCTCGACGCGGGCCTCGTCCGGCGTGATCGTCGCGCATTTCACTCCGACGCCATGTTTCTTGATCGCATTGGCGGCCTCGACAGTCACCTGATCATTGGTCGCGTCGCGGTTCTCGATCGAGAGATCGTAATAGTCGAGCTTGATGTCGAGATAGGGATGGATGAGCTTGTCGCGGATCGCATGCCAGATGATCCGGGTCATCTCATCTCCGTCGAGCTCGACGACGGGATTTTCGACCTTGATCTTGTTCATGACAGCAACCTTTTACCGGCCAAGTTCATCGGGCGCCCCTATAGCACCCGGTTTCTGGCCGGCAAAGCGCCGCCCTTCGGCGGAGGGCGGCGCATAAGTGTCGGGGATGACGGCTTCCATAGCGGTTGTGGCGCCGCTTTGGCCCGTTTAGTCTGGCGGCGTGATCAAAGAAGCAACGATTGCGATTCTCCGCCATCTCGCCCAGAAGCCGGGCCATGATGAAGTGAAGGCAGATTTCCGGCAATTGCTCGTCGAGGAATTCGGCGTCGAGTTGTCGGCGCTCGACTTCGAACGCCGTGTCCCCGAAGTGAGGGGACGCCTCGACGCCCTGATCGGCCGAACGATCCTCGAAGCCAAGAGCGATCTCGCCAAGGAATGGCCCGACGTCGAACGGCGTATGCCGGACTACCTGGCCGACCGCGAACGGGAGGAAGGCGAGAAATTCATCGGCGTCGCATCGGACGGACGAACGTGGGCCGCCTTCGAACTCGACGCCGGCAAACTCGTCAAGATCAAGGAAATCAATCTCGATCCCGAACGACCGGAGATGTTTCTGGCTTGGTTCGACGGAGTCGTAGCGCTCAAGGCGTCCTTGCCGCCGGACGCACTGACGATCCAAGTCGAGCTCGGACGGGAATCGGTCGCCTTCCATCGTTCGCAAACCGCGCTCGCCGCTTTGTGGAATCGGCTCCGGGACAACCGCGCGGTCATGCTCAAGCGCCAGCTTTGGGCGCAGCTCCTGAAACTCGTCTATGGCCGCGAGGTCGAGAGCGACGCGCTCTGGTTTCAGCACACTTTTCTGGTCGTCGTCGCCAAATGCATTGCGCTCGCCGTTATGCACCTGCCCGAAGACGACCCCAAACGCTTGTTGTCCGGCGAGGCATTTCAGGCGGCTGGCATCTCCGGTGCGGTCGAAAGCGACTTTTTCGATTGGATCGTCGCCGATGCGGAGGGCGAGGCCCTTGTGCGCCGCATCATGGCGCATGTTCGGCGCTTCCGGCTTGCCGAAGTCGAGACCGATGTTCTGAAAATCCTCTATGAATCCCTGATCGATCGCGCGGAGCGGCACGGCCTCGGTGAATATTATACGCCCGACTGGCTCGCGGCGAAGATCGTTAAACATGTAATCGACCGGCCGCTGGTCGAGCATGTGCTCGATCCTGCCTGTGGCTCGGGGACCTTTCTCTTCCACGCCATCCGTATTTTTCTAAAAGAAGCGGAAGAGGCGGATATGAAGCCCGAGCTGCGCGCCGCCGAGGTCTGCGCGCGTGTCGAAGGCATGGACATCCATCCGGTCGCGGTCATCATCGCCCGCGTCACCTATCTTTTAGGGCTCGCTCCTGCCCTGCATCACCGCAAAGGCGGCCTATCGATTCCTGTTTATCTCGGCGATGCGATGCAATTGTCGATCAGCGAAATGATCGGCGGTAAGGAATTGTCGATCCGCGTGCCGCCGCCGGCAGCCGGCGAAGGTGCCAGCGGCTCTTTCGACGCGAATGGGCGGGAGCAGCTCGATTTTCCGGACACGTTCTGCCGCGATCCCGCGCTTTTCGACAAGGCGATCGAGCGCATGCGCACGGGCTCCGAAGCTGGCATGACGCGGACACAGATCGAGACTGCGCTCTACAAGATCACGGAGCAGCACTACCGCGCCGATGTGACGCAAGAGCAGAAACACGCGATCAGCGATCTCGGCAAGACCTATGTGACCTTCGATAAGCTCCGCCGCGAAGGCCGCGATTCTGTCTGGGCCTATGTGGCGCGCAATCTCTCGCGTCCGCTCGCCTTTTCGGCCGGCGGCGGCTGGGCGAGCGTGCTCATCGGCAATCCGCCCTGGGTCGCTTATCGGTATATGAATGCCGATCTGCAGAAGCGGTTCAAGGAGCTGGCGAAAGGCGAGAATGTCTATGTTGGCGGCAAGCTCGCGACGCAAAATAACCTTTCTGCGCTGTTCACTGTGCGGGCCGCCGCTCTCTATCTCCGATCCGGCGGAAAAATCGCTTTTGTGCTGGAACTTGCGGCTTTGACCCGCGGCCAATTCGAGAAATTACGGTCGGGTTTGTTCGATTCTGCGCGCATCGCTTGGGACGAAGCCTGGACAATGGACGATTCGGTCCAGCCTCTGTTTCCTGTCCCGTCCTGCGTGGTCTTCGGCCGTAGGCGTGCTACTTCGCGGCCGTTGCCGGACACGGTGCGCGCCT
>DAIESR010000042.1 GCA_027346205.1 Beijerinckiaceae bacterium | reverse complement strand
GCCTCCATGTCACCTCTGGCAAAGTCATAAGACAAGCATTTTCAGCAAAAGTGGATACCGGTTTTGCGTCCGGATACTCTAACTTTTTGAATGAGAGCGGTTTCTTTTCGACCGGATGATTCCATCCGGTCGGAAAACGCTCTGGATGCTCGTGCGATCATGAACAATTACGGGCGGCCCGCATGATGGGACTCGACGGGTCGGTCGGTTCGGCTCTGCTCGATTTCCAGCTTGGCGGAGAGAAGCTCCAGCACGTCATGGAGCGAGAGAACACCGACGAGACGCCCGTGATCCACCACCCATAATCGGCTGTAACCGCTGCGCTGCATCTGCGCGAGCGCGGCGAGCGCATCAGCTTCCGGGCCCACGACCTCATCCGATCGTGGAGCGAGCATGATGTGGTGGACCGGCGTCGTCGGCCATTCCGCACGATTGATCTCGGTCACTTGGCTCGTGCCGACGGTGCCGATGAGGGTTTCGTCCGAAGTGACGGGAAAGCAGCGATGATGGTGACCATAAATGAAATTCTCGATGAAATCGGCGATCGAGACATTTGGTGAGACTGCGATCGGCTGCCGCGTCATGACACGCGAGACAGGCAGACTTTCCAGCACATTGCGTGTGAGGACCTGCTGAAGGCTGGCGTCCGCGGCTCCTCTTACGAACATGCCGATGAGAATGCGCCAGATGCCGCCGACGAGATCGCCGGTCATGATGCTGACGACGCCAAGGACAATGAGGGCGACGCCGAAGAAGTCCCCGCCTGCGGCCGCAATGCGCGTCGCCCAAATGAGATCGCCGCGCCAGAACCACAGTGCGGCGCGCAGCATGCGGCCGCCGTCGAGCGGGAAAGCCGGCACGAGATTGAACAGTGCCAGAATGCCGTTGAGAGAGGCCAAATACCACAACGTGACTTTGAGGGCCTCCGGTCCGCTTGAGCCTTTGGCCAGATGGAAGAGCAGGAAAAGCGCGGCCGCCAAGACAAAACTCGCGGCGGGACCCGCGGCAGCCATCACAAGCTCGCTCTTTGCGTTCGGAGGCTCTTCATCCATTTCGGCTACGCCGCCGAAAATGAACAGGGTGATGCCGCGAATCGGCATGCCATAGCGCCGCGCGACGAGGGAATGGGCCATCTCGTGAAAGACGATCGAGAATAAGAGGCCGATCGTCGTCGCAACCGCCATCCACCAATAGGTGGTCCGCGCAAGATGGGGCGCGACGCCAGGAAAGACAGCTTCCGCGAGAGTCCAGCTGATGAGTGCCGCCAGCAGCAGCCAAGACGCATCGATCCACACGTCGAAGCCGAAGAGCGAGAAGAGTTTGAAACGATGCGAGAAAATTCCGACCTCCTGAAAAAGCGGGCTGCGTTTGGAATGGACAGTGAACTTATTGTCCTTTTATTTCGTCCCCGGCATAGAAAAATTCTGGCGATTTTGAGTGGCGGCGCCTTGATTTGGCGCAATATGCGAGTGTTGACGCGGGTCGGCTGGCGAGGCTAGCCCATTGCGACAGCATCGGATTTATAGAGGGTAGCCGAGCCGAAGGCGCGGTTTTACGCAACGCGTCGTCGACGATAGCACTCTCGTTGCATGCATGCCATTGCGGCGTACTGCTCGTTTAAAGGCGCATGACATTATGCATTATGTGGTCGTCTTGCAGCTCTTGGCTCTGCTCGCCTTGGCGAACGGCTCGCCCATCGTCGTCAAATGGATGTTCGGCAACAAAGGTGCGTGGCCTCTCGATGGAAATATGAAATTCATCGACGGTCAGCGGCTCTTCGGAAAATCGAAGACGATCCGGGGAATTGTGGTATCGCTTTTCATAACGTCGGCTTGCGCGCCGCTGCTCGGGCTCACTGCGCCCATCGGGCTTCTGGTTGCTGGCATAGCGATGGGCGGCGATCTGTTTTCAAGCTTCATCAAGCGGCGTCTCGGCCTGCCGCCAGGTGGCAAGGCGACCGGGCTTGATCAAATTCCGGAATCTCTTTTTCCATTGCTCGCTTGCAGGCAGGTCTTGGCTCTGACGGCCTTGGACATTATCGCCGGCACGGCGATCTTTGTCGTCGGGGCGATCATGCTCTCCAGGCTGCTTTTCGAGCTGCATATGCGCGAGCGGCCTTATTAGAGGGCCGGCAACTTTTCTGGGACAGGCCCTATGCGCAGCGCAGATGATGCAGGGCGATCTCCGGCGGGCAATTGAGCCGAACCGCAACCAGGGAAGATCCGGCCCCGACCGACGTATAGCCCTGCATGTCGTGATATTTCCAGCTTCCGGAGCCCATCCGCCGGGGCAGTGCCGCGTCGAGCGTGATGGGGATGGAGCCGGGCAGGCAAATCTGTCCGCCATGCGTGTGACCGGAGAGCAGCAGATCGAAGCCCGCATGCGCCGCATGCCGATAGACTTCGGGCGTATGCGACAGAAGAATGGAGAAGCTGTCGTCGGGGATGTCGGCCGCGGCCTTTTCAATATTGTCGACGCGATAATAATGCGCATCGTCTATGCCGGCCAAATAGATCGTCTGATCGTCGCGCGAAATCGCTTCGCATTCGTTGAGCAGCATTTTGATGCCCATATCTTCGAGCGGGGGCACCATGCGAATGCTGTCATGATTACCCAGCACAGCATAGATCGGACCTTTGAGGTGAGAACGAAGCCGATCCATGCCACTGATCGCGGCATCGATCGGCCCGGATGTGCCACCCCGATAATCGCCGGTGAGCACGCAGATATCATAATCGAGGCCGGGCAGAATCTCCGCCAGCCGTCGCATCGCGCCTTCATTCATATCGACATGCGGATCGCTGATGTGAAGCAGCGTGAAGCCGTTGAAACTCTTCGGCAGGCGCTGCATGTGAAAATCATTATGTCTGATCTGGATTTTTGCCGCATTGGCGGCAGCGCGGCGATAGAGCCCGGTCAATTTGAGGCTGGTTCGAATGACCGAATGAATCGAATACCAATTCTCCATATGGAAGAAATTGAGACCCGGGCCGAAAATCCGCGCTTCTTGATCCGTTTCGATCCCCAGGCGCTGCCGCGCATGCAGCCGCCCCAAGCGTTGTTCCAGCTTGCTCATGATCGTCTCTTTCATTGCAAGCCGCCCTGCCTGTGGCGGAAGGAATTATCGAAGGATAGGTGCACTCGATCATCCGACTGGAGGGCCTCATGGCTCGCCAAGGCCTATCAATATGGCGCCCAGTGCGTGTTTTTTTGCTTAAGCAAATTGGCGGTTGCCAATTTGTTTGTTTCTCGAAGCCAAGCCGGCGGTCGCCGACTTGGCTATTTCAAATGCTGAAATCGGGCAGGAACCTTACGCCTTATCCTTCCAGACCTTCCAGCTCCGCGATCAGGCCTTCGATCATCCGCATGCCGATCTGCCAGAAGGCTGGGTCGCGCGCATCGAGTCCGAAGGGCGCCAGAAGCTCGGAATGATGCTTCGTGCCACCGGCCGATAACATCGCGAGATAACGCTCGGCAAAGCCGTCCTGTGCCTTCTCATAGACGCCATAGAGCGAGTTCACGAGGCAATCGCCGAAGGCATAGGCATAGACATAGAAGGGCGAATGGATGAAATGCGGAATATAGGCCCAGAAGGTCTCATATCCCGGCCCGAGGCGGATCGAAGGCCCGAGGCTTTCGGCCTGCACGCTCATCCAAAGCTCGTCGATTTTCTCGACGGTCAATTCACCCTGGCGCCGCTCGGTGTGAACCTTGCGCTCGAACGTATAGAAGGCGATCTGCCGCACGACCGTATTGATCATGTCCTCGACTTTGGCGGCGAGCATGGCACGGCGTTCGCTGACTGATTTCGTCTTCGCGAGCAAAGCGCGGAAGGTCAGCATCTCGCCGAAGACGGAAGCCGTTTCGGCCAGGGTCAGCGGCGTCG
>DAIESR010000040.1 GCA_027346205.1 Beijerinckiaceae bacterium | reverse complement strand
AACGCGGCCGCGGCGACCTTGCCGGCCAATCTGCCTTATCCGCCGGTTTATGCGAAGGTCAATCCGGCCGATGCGCCGATCATCACTCTGGCGCTGACATCGAACACCTACTCGATCCGCCAGATCTCCGATCTCGCCGATACTTTGCTGGCGCAACGGCTCAGCGAGGTGAGTGGCGTCGGTCATGTCGGTATAGAAGGTGGGTTACGGCCGGCCGTCCGCATTCAGGCCGATTTTGTCCGCATGGCCAATTATGGCGTCGGCCTTGAAGACATCAGAACAGCGATCGCCGCCGCCAATGTCGCCGGCCCCAAAGGCTCGCTCGATGGCGCGCAGCAGTCCTATACGATCGCCGCCAATGATCAATTGACGGCCGCTTCGGCCTATAAGAACGTCGTCGTCGCCTCTCGCAACGGCGTGCCCGTCCTCGTCAAAGATGTCGCCGATGTCGTCGACGGATTGGAGAACAGCAAAGTCGCCGGATGGTATTTAGGCCATCCGGCCGTGATCATCGATGTTCAGCGCCAGCCCGGCGCCAATGTCATCGAGACGGTGCAAAAGGTGAGGAGCGCGCTTGGCGCGCTCAAAAAGGCCATGCCTGCCGGCATCGATCTTTCAATCGTCAATGACCGGACCGGCACGATCCGCGCCTCGATCGACGATGTCCAATTCACCCTGGTGCTTTCGATCAGCCTCGTGGTGCTGGTCGTGCTTTTGTTTCTGCGCACCATTCGCGCGACGATCATTGCCGGCGTCGCTCTGCCTTTGTCGATCGTTGCGACTTTCGCCGTCATGTATTTCTGCGGCTTCAGCATCGACAATCTCTCGCTGATGGCGCTGACGATCGGTACCAGCTTCGTCATCGACGACGCGATCGTGATGATCGAGAATATCGTCCGTCACATGGAAGAGGGCGAGCCGCCGCTCACCGCCGCGCTCAAAGGCGCACGTGAGATCGGCTTCACGGTCATATCCTTGACCTTCTCGCTGATCGCCGTCTTCATTCCGCTTCTGTTCATGACCGGCCTCGTCGGCCGCATGTTCCGCGAATTCGCGCTGACCTTGACGATCGCCGTCATCACATCCGCCATTGTCTCGCTGACCCTGACGCCGATGATGTGCGGACATCTGCTGCGGCGGAAGAGAAATATCGAAGGTGTGTCGCGCCGCGCGCATGGCTTCAGCTTCGAACGGCTGCTGCAACGTGTCGTCGAAGCCTATGGCACAAGCCTCGAATGGACGCTGCGGCATCGCCGTCTGATGCTGGTGCTGACCGGACTGACGCTGGCCGCGACCGTCTGGCTCTATATCACCATTCCGAAGGGCTTTCTGCCGCTCCAAGATACCGGCGTGATCGCCGCGGTGACGCGGGAGCCGCCCTCGGTCTCCTTCGACGAGATGCGCAGGCTGCAGCAGGGCCTCGCCGATAGGCTCCGCGCCGATCCGAACGTCGCATCGGTGACCTCCGTCGTCGGTGTCGGCACGATCAACACCACGCCAAACAGCGGCCATCTCACCATCGTCTTGAAGCCGCGCAAGGAACGTCCCGGCGTCACAGAGGTTATTGACGACCTGAAGCAACTTGCCGCCGCGGATTCGCGCATCGAAGCGACATTCCAGGCCGTGCAGGACATCCAGATCGCCACACGATCGAGCCGCGCGCAATATCAATATACGCTCACCGGCACGAGTCGGACGGAGGTGGTGGCGGCGGCCGATAAATTGGTGGCACGTCTCCGGCAGGAGCCAGCTTTGCGCGACGTCGCCACCGAGGCACAGGATGGCGGCCTGCGCCTCATGGTCGATATCGACCGCGAGACCGCCGGCCGCTACGGCGTTTCCGTCCAGAATGTGATGGACACGCTGAACGACGCCTTCGGCCAGCGGCAGATCTCCACGATCTACGGTCAGGCCAACCAATATCGCGTCATTCTTGAGGCTTTGCCGCGCTATCAGGCCAATAGCAAATCGCTCGCTTTGCTCTATGTGCCGGCGGCAGCGAGCACGGCGACGTCGACATCCGGCACGGTGCAGACGGGCCTCAGCACGCAAGTGCCGCTCGATACTTTCACCAAGCTGCGCCATGCCACCGCGCCCTTGTCGATCGAACATGAAGAGCAATTTCCCGCCGCGACGATCAGTTTCAATCTCGCGCCCGATGCCTCGCTGAGCGATGCGGTCGCGGTGATCGCAAAGGCGCAAAAAGACCTCGGCATCCCTGACACCATCACTGGCTCTTATTCGGGCGCCGCGGCGGAATTCGCCCATTCGCTCGCCGGAGAGCCATGGCTCATTCTGGCGGCGGTGATCGCAATCTATATTGTGCTCGGCGTTCTTTATGAGAGCGCCATCCATCCGATCACCATCCTCTCAACCTTACCATCGGCTGGGGTCGGCGCGCTCTTGGCCTTGAGCCTCTTCCATATGGATCTGTCGCTCATCGCGCTGATCGGCATCGTGCTCTTGATGGGCATCGTGAAGAAGAATGCGATCATGATGATCGACTTCGCGCTCGATGCCGAGCGGCATGACGGACTTTCACCCTATGATGCGATTTTCCGCGCTTCGCTCCTGCGGTTCCGGCCGATCATGATGACGACCTTGGCGGCGCTTTTCGGCGCGCTGCCATTGGCGCTCGAGACAGGGACCGGCTCGGAGCTGCGTAATCCGCTCGGCATATCGATCGTCGGCGGGCTTTTGCTGAGCCAACTCATCACGCTCTACACGACGCCGGTGATCTATCTGACCATGGAAGACCTGCGGGTCCGCTTCTTCGGTCGCGCGAAGACATTCGCGGAATTGTCCGAAGAGGAAGAGTCTCTCGCGCCGGGCCATTCGAAGGCGGCGGAATGAGACGATGAATTTCTCCGAGCCTTTCATCCGCAGGCCGATCGGAACCATGCTTCTCTCGATCGGCCTCGCCCTTATCGGCGGCGTCGCCTATTTCTTCCTGCCGGTGGCGAGCCTGCCGACGGTCGATTTGCCGACAATCGGCGTGATGGTGCAAAGGCCCGGCGCCGAGCCCTCTGTCATGGCCGCGACCGTCGCGGCGCCTTTGGAACGAAGGATCGGCGAAATCGCCGGCGTGACCGAGCTCAGCTCCACGAGCACGCTCGGTGCCACCAGCAACTTTGTGCAATTCGAGCTCTCCCGCAACGTAGACAGTGCGGCGCGCGACGTGCAGGCGGCGATCAATGCAGCGCGTGCCGATCTGCCCGGCGACCTTCCGAATTCACCGACCGTCCGCAAGTTCAACCCCGCCGCGGCGCCGATCATTATCCTTGCTCTCACCTCCGATACGATTCCAACGAGCGCGATCTATGATGCCGCCGACACGATCGTCGTGCAGCGGCTGTCGCAAGTGCAGGGTGTCGCGCAGGTCATTGTCGGCGGTGCCGATCAGCCTGCGGTCCGCATCAGCGCCGATCAAAACCGGCTCGCCGCCATGGGAGTGAGCCTCGACGCGCTGCGCAAAACGGTCGTCAATGCCAATACGCTGGGTCCGCTTGGCCAGCTCGACGGGGCAACGCATGCGCTGTCGCTCGGCACCAATGATCAGCTCAATTCGCTCGATGAATATCGTAAGCTCGTCGTAAAGACGGTCAAGGGCGACAGCGTCCTTCTCTCATCCGTGGCGCGTGTCGAAAACGGCGTGCGCAATACGCTGTCTGCCGCCTGGTACAATGGCAAGCCCGCGGTCCTCCTGATCATCACCAAACAGGGCGATGCGAATGCGCTCGCCACCGTCGATCGCATTCGCACGCTGCTGCCGCAGCTCAAGCGATGGATTCCTGCCGGCATCAATATTTCGATTCTCTCCGACCGGACGACGACGATCCGCGCCAGCGTGCAGCATATGCAGGAGACGCTGGCGATCTCGATCGTCCTCGTCATGCTCGTCGTCTTCGTCTTTCTGCGCCGCATCACGGCAACCATCGCGGCCGGCATCACGGTCCCACTCGCGCTTCTCGGCACTTGCGCCATGATGTGGGTTGCGAAT
>DAIESR010000029.1 GCA_027346205.1 Beijerinckiaceae bacterium | reverse complement strand
CCTCGCGCGGCCTGATCGTCAATCCTTCCGGCCAGACGATATCGCGCGGATATTTGCCCGGCTCGTCGGTAACGACGACAATGCTGCGCGCGCCTTCGGCCGCCGCTTGGCGGGCGATCATATCGACCGTGAGATCGCCTTCGTGGCGCTGGCCGCCGGTCATGGCGACGGCATCGTTGAAGAGGATCTTGAAAGTAATGTTGACACCGGCGCCGATCGCCCAGCGCAGCGCCAAGGCGCCGGAGTGATTATAGGTTCCGTCGCCTAGGTTTTGAATGATATGGCCGCGGGTGGAGAAGGGCGCCTCGCCGATCCAATTCGCGCCCTCGCCGCCCATTTGGGTGTAGCCCTCGGTCGCGCGATCCATCCGCTGCACCATGTAATGGCAGCCGATGCCGGCGTAGGCGCGCATGCCATCCGGCACTCTGGTCGAGATGTTATGCGGACAGCCGGAGCAGAAATAGGGCGTGCGGACCGCCGCATCCTTTGTTTCGACGAAGCTCTTCTGCGCGCGTTCAAGCCGCGCGACGCGCTGCTCGAGCGCATCGCTGCGCACATAATCGAGAAGCCTGCGGCCGATCGCGATCCCTATGTCATTGGCATCAAGCGCGCCGGTGACGGGAAACAGCCATTGGCCCTTCTCATCCTTCTTGCCGATACAGATCGGCTGATCCGCGCTACCGTAGAGTTCCTCGCGCAGCTGGACTTCGATCAGCGAGCGCTTCTCCTCGACGACAATGATTTTTTCCAGGCCGCGGGCAAATTCGCGCAAGCCTTGCGGCTCGAGCGGCCAGGGACAGGCGATCTTGTAGAGCCGCAGGCCATATTCATTGGCGCGCGCCTCGTCTATGCCGAGTTCGTCGAGCGCTTGCCGCACATCGAGATAGGATTTGCCGACGGTAATGATGCCGAGCCGCGCCGCGCGGCCGCCCGAGGTGATGATCTTGTTGAGGCGATTGGCACGCAGAAAAGCCAGCATGGCCTCACGCTTCTGCGTCTGCAGCCGCATTTCCTGAACCAAGACCGGATCATTGGGCCGGATGTTGAGGCCGTCTGCCGGCATAGTGAAATCTGTCGGCATCAAAGGCCTGACGCGATCGAATCCGGAATTGATCGAAGCCGTCGATTCGATTGTCTCCTTCAGGCATTTAATGCCGACCCATGTGCCGGTGAAGCGGCTCATCGCATAGCCATAGAGGCCGTAATCGATCAGCTCCTCGACGCCAGCCGGCGACAGGATCGGCATCATCATGTCGACGAAGGTAAATTCGGACTGATGCGCAGTGGTGGAGGATTCCGCCGTATGATCATCGCCCATCAGGGCGATCACGCCCCCCAAGCGCGATGTGCCGGCGAGATTGGCATGGCGTAAGACATCGCCGGAGCGATCGACACCGGGACCCTTGCCGTACCAGAGGCCGAAGACGCCATCATAGCGGCCCTCGCCGCGCATCTCGGCCTGCTGTGAACCCCAAACGGCGGTGGCTGCGAGATCCTCATTGAGACCAGGCTGAAAGACGATGTCGCTTTCCGTGAACGGTTCACCGGCGCGGAAGAAAGTGAGGTCAAGACCGCCGAGCGGCGAACCGCGATAGCCGGAGATGAAACCAGCCGTGCGCCGGCCGGCCCGCCGGTCCATTTCCTTCTGAATCAGCAGAAGGCGCACGATCGCCTGCGGGCCCGAGACGAAGACCCGTGTCTCGTTCAAATCATATTTATCGTCGAGCGAAACGGATCGAGGCAAATCGAGAACGCCGTCTCGCCCCTTGATCGCTAGGCCCATCGCCTCGCCCTCCACAACAGGGGAAATCCGCCCTGCCTTGCCGGCGCATCTTCGGTATAGTCCAGCATTGCCAATAGTCCAGCGCCAGCCCAACTGAAAGAGACCCCGCAAACATTTGACTAGAGTCTGTTTTACGAAGCATTTTGTGATCGATGGACGGGCCCGTTCACGACAATGTCGTCTTTCTGCTGGCCAGAAGCGAGCAGAAATTTATCGGAGCCCTCAAGAAATCAAGTTTTTTCAATATCATAGATGAAGCTATAGCTGATAGGCCAAATCCTGACGCACCCGTCCGGGCTTTAGAGCATGTCTCGCGAAAGTTGATGGACTTTTCCGATCAAGGACTGAGCTATTGATTTGAAATCGAGCCGATATGCCCCGACCATATGGATCGCGAGTGATTCCATATGGTCTGGATCGACTCAAGCATATCAGGTCCAGACTTGCTCAAATCCGGCTCTCCGCTTCTCCACCGCCATTTGGGCGGGCCTTGTCGCGCCGGCCGTGGCACATCCGCATGTCTGGATCAGCGGATACGAACAGATCCAATTCAATGCTCAAGGCGCGATCACGGCGGTGACGCACAGCTGGATCTTCGATCAAATGTATTCGGCCTTCGCGACCACCGGGCTCGGCAAGAACGGCGTCGAGTCGCGCGCCGAATTCAGCTATTTGGTAGATGTGAACACTTTGTGAAACTGCATTATATAAAATATGGGCCACATTGATTTTATGCTCCTATTCCCCTATATTTTTGCAATGCAGCAAAGGCCCGGAGAAGGCACAAACGCAAATTTGAAGCGCATGCGAAGCAGGTGGCGCATGTTCGGAGCTTCACGTCACATCCGCAACTTTATGTCGGCTAGAGCATCAGACCCGCGGGTGGGAACCGGCTGCGGGACAAATCTGATGCGACAACAAAAGACAAGAGCGGCAGCACCGATTCCATTTGAATGTTCGCCGCTGCGACGGATTCGTAGCGCAGCAGGCTTAGTTTCGATTCCAAGTCAGAGACGTACACTCGTCCCGATCAGGCTTCAGCCGTCACCTGATTTCGTCTGCGACAAGCGACAGTAGGCAGGAACTGCAGGCGCAGAGATGCCGTGCGGTTTCTTGCTTTTTGCAGTGCCCAGACGTGGGGAGCGATTGATGGATGGACGCGCGGGAAACCACAGCGTCCGAAGTCGGTCGTCGAGTTCCTCCGCTGCCCGCCTGCTGCGAACCGATCATGGGAACGGCTATGGCATATCTCATAGGTGTAGGGCGGCAGCTCGTCGCAGCGGCCAAATC
>DAIESR010000011.1 GCA_027346205.1 Beijerinckiaceae bacterium | reverse complement strand
GGCCCCCGAAGCATAAAGAGCCAATGCAGCCGCTCGACCAAGTGCGGGATGATTTAGCCAAAGGTGCAAAACCATTGGCGGGCAAGCTCGTCCTTTTGGTTCATCCAGCGTGGCATTCCTGCGGCAGCCACCAAGTCTTCGTCATGCAGGCGCATGCCTATCGAGCACTGGGGGCGCTCGTCCATAGTCTCGCGATCAGTGATTTTCCCGGTTGGACCGCAGGCTCGAAGGCGCATGAAGCCTATCTTGCCGCGACGCCCGATCTCATCGCTGACCAACGTCATTATGCAGGAATGCCGCGACGGCGCATGGCCACGCCGCGCTTTCTCGCCGCGGCAAGACAATGGCTACATGGCAATGCGGCGGCCATGCTCTGTGCGACGACGCGCGGTACAGAACTTCCGACCGAACTCTTTGCCCTGCCCTGCATCGATCTCATTCATTGCAATCATTTTTTCTGCATGCCCGCGGCACTCGCCTTCAAAGGCGCGCATGGTCCTCCAATCGTCCTCGACACGCATGATATGCAGGCGCGGCAATTTTCGCTGCGTAACAAAAGCCAGTTTCGGCTGCCACCCAAAGCGAGCTTCGAGGACATGTTGGCCCTCGAAATCGCGGAAATGCGAGAGGCCGATCTCCTGATTCATCTCAATGACGAGGAGGAGCGAAGCTGGCGCGAACTCTTGCCGGACAAAGCGCATGCGCTGGTCTATCCGGCGATCAAATCCATGCCGACGGGCCCCGGCGGTTCCGACATCATCATTGTCGCCAGCGCCAATTTTCCCAATTATCTCAGCATCGCCTGGTTTTTGAACGAAGTGCGGCCTCAGGCGCCAGATGTTCCGCTGCGCATCATCGGAAATATCGACCAAATTGTCTGTGCCCAAGCGCCGGCACTCTTCGCGCAACATGCCGGCGTGTTCTGCGGACGCATGGACGACCTCGAATCCGCCTATGCCAATGCCGCGGCTATCCTCTTGCCGACGACATCCGGCCATGGGATCTCCGTCAAGACGATCGAGGCGCTGTCGAGTGGAGCCCCATTGATCGCAACAAGGGAAGCTTTTCGCGGCATAGCCATCGATCCGGCTATGCTCGGCAATGTCACGCTCGCAGAAAATGCCGCTGATTTCGCTGCGGCGCTGCGCGCGATCGCGAAAGCGCCCAAACCCGCGCTAGATCGGCCAATGAGCGATACGCGCCGCCTCTACGAACGCCTCTTTGCCTTCGACGCCTATGTGAATGCGCTGGCCGCGCGGATCGATCCGCTTTTGCTGAGCCAAGAGCTCTGACCGGCTTTCAGGCGAATTCCTTCATGCGGGCGGCGGCCCGGCGCGCAAATTCGTGCCAGAGCCCGTCGAAGACACGCCGCCCAGGCAAGCCTTTGATGCCGGGCCAATGGCAGAAATAGACCTGGTTGCCGGACTGATCGAGCGGCCCATTTTCGGTGAGGGTGATGCCCTCGGCCTTGTAGTAGCTTTCGCTCGAAGCACCCGGGATACATTCGTCGAGCTGCGCAATTTTCAATCCACGCCGATGCACCACGAAATTGGTCAGCGGTTGCGCGAACAGTCCGCCGCGTTGCCGAACAGCGTGGAAGATCTTCTCGTCCGCCGCGATCACATCGTAGAAATCCTGCAGGGATAGAATATCGCGCGAGGTCGCGAAAAATCCGTCGTTAAACAAGAGCACATCGCGCAGGAAGTCATATTGCACATGCCGCGCGTTATAGACGTAATCCTCGCTTTGACTGGCGACGATGAACTCCGTCTTGCCGACAACGAGCCGGCCGAACACCTCCGAAAAATTCCGCAGGAGGATGATATCGACGTCGAGATAGATGACTTCATCGAGCGGCAAGGTAAGAGCCAAAAGCTTGCGCAAACGCCGACGATGGCCGGGATTCAGAGGATAGAGTCGCCGTGCCAGCGCATCCAATTGGGCGCTGTCGATATCGACGATTTCGACGCCGAAGACCTCCGCTGCCTTGCGCGTACGCGCCATATTGTCGTCATAGGGGATGAGATAGAGTGGGATCGCCGCGCTGGTGGCCCGATGGCTTTCGAGAAACGGCAGAAGCCAGTCGATGACGCGGTCATTGGCTATGATGGCAATTCCGTATTTTTTCGATGACGCCGCTTTTTCCGGAATGGAAGCCATGATTTGCCCACTGCGAGGATAACCCCAAAAAGCAGAGCTGCGCGCTGGAATCAACCCCGCAGTCATGTGGCACGGCGCCTGGACGCATGAAACGTCGAATTGCCTCCACAAAGGAGCGAGCTGAAGACGGGCACCATCGCCGAGCCCCATCGTGGCGCTCACATTCGCGTGTAAAGATGCCAGCGGCACGGCCGAAGTTGCGGCTATGCTCGACCACCCAAATTGACATAAAGATTTACTTATATCTTTATTGTGTGACTGGCATGGCCCTGATATAGACCCTCGACCTTTCTTCCAGCTTGGCTTTCGGGAGTGCGCGCGGCCATGAATCAACCCTTCTCGGATTATATTATTACCGATCTCAGCCTCGCCGGCTGGGGCCGCAAGGAAATCGAGATCGCCGAAACGGAAATGCCGGGATTGATGGCGACGCGCGCCGAATTCGGCGCGAGCCAGCCGCTCGCCGGCGCCCGCATCGCCGGCTCCCTGCACATGACCATCCAAACGGCCGTGCTCATCGAAACGCTCAAGGCCCTCGGCGCCGACATCAGATGGGCCTCCTGCAACATTTATTCGACGCAGGACCATGCTGCCGCGGCAATCGCGGCAGCCGGCATTCCGATTTTCGCCCGCAAAGGCGAGAGCCTCTTCGATTATTGGGAATATACCCACAAGATCTTCGAATGGAGCGACGGTGGGACGCCGAATCTGATCCTCGACGACGGCGGTGACGCGACGCTCCTCGTCCATCTCGGTGTCCGTGCCGAGGGCGGCGACACGGCCTTCCTCGACAAGGCAGGCAACGAGGAAGAGGAAATCCTCTTTGCAGCCATCAAGCGCCGACTCAAGGAAAACCCCGGCTGGTATGGCCGCTGCGCCACGGCGATCAAGGGCGTGAGCGAAGAGACGACGACCGGCGTCCACCGCCTCTACTCCATGCAGAAAGAGGGCAAGCTCCTTTGGCCCGCCATCAACGTCAATGATTCGGTCACCAAATCGAAATTCGACAATCTCTACGGCTGCCGTGAGTCCCTCGTCGACGGCATTCGCCGCGGCACGGATGTGATGATGGCGGGCAAGATCGCCATGGTCGCGGGCTTCGGCGATGTCGGCAAGGGTTCGGCGGCGTCGCTGCGCAATGCCGGCTGTCGCGTCATGGTGTCGGAAGTCGATCCGATCTGCGCCCTGCAGGCGGCGATGGAAGGGTATGAAGTGATCACCATGGAAGATGCCGCGCCCCGCGCCGACATTTTCGTCACCTGCACCGGCAATATCGACGTCATCACCGTGGATCACATGCGGGCGATGAAGGACCGTGCCATCGTCTGCAACATCGGCCATTTCGATTCCGAGATCCAAGTCGCCGGTCTGCGCAATTTCAAATGGTCTAATGTCAAGCCACAGGTCGACGAGATCGAATTCTCCGATGGCAAGCGCATCATCCTTCTTTCCGAGGGCCGCCTCGTCAATCTCGGCAATGCGACGGGCCACCCCTCCTTTGTGATGTCGGCCTCCTTCACCAATCAGACGCTCGCCCAGATGGAGTTATGGACCAAGCAGGGTCATTACGACCGCAAGGTCTACACCCTGCCGAAGCATCTCGACGAGAAGGTTGCGGCTCTCCATCTCGCCAAGGTCGGCGCCAAGCTGACGAAGCTCTCGGATGCGCAGGCCTCCTATATCGGCGTAGCGCAGACCGGCCCCTTCAAGGCCGACCATTATCGCTATTGAGGAAAACAACGCCGGCGTTACCGCGAAGCTTGCGCGAAACCTGTGCGGCCTGC
This sequence comes from Beijerinckiaceae bacterium, assembly GCA_027346205.1. Classification (GTDB taxonomy): domain Bacteria; phylum Pseudomonadota; class Alphaproteobacteria; order Rhizobiales; family Beijerinckiaceae; genus Methylovirgula. The sequence continues at coordinate 5,762 of DAIESR010000011.1, read as the reverse complement.
GGTAACGTGGCGTTAACCCATTTCCCGAAATTTGCACCTGTGGCTTAAACTGGTTCGATTCGAACCGGGTGTGAGTCATTACGTCTACGTGGATCGTAACGCGATCCGGTCAATATGACGCTTTGTTCCGATGGAGTTCGTTAGAAGAGGTTTCACGCGTTCGATCGCCACGCTAAATAGGTGATTCGATGTGAATGACGCGATTCATTCATCGCATCATCGGGCCGCGAGAGGGTGCAATGCGAGATGCCACGCGGCAGCGCGAGGATGGGGCCTCAGCCTGCCAAGGACGCCAAAAAATTCTCGTATCGCTGCGCGCGTGCTTTAAAGGGCCGAAGCCGTTTCTCCGGATATGGAGGCGGACATTTTGTTGCGAGCCCGTATCTTCGCAAAGCAACAAGCCCGCCAGGACCACGCGGCATCTGACGGCGCGGTTTGCCGGCATTTTTTATCTGGTCGGCGCCTCCGCACCCGCGTTGGCGCAGTCGGAAAATCCGATGGCCTTTATTGGCAGTCTCCGGCAGAGCCAAGACGCCATCGGTCTTTCCTTCATCGTCGGCCTAGTGCTGTTTTCGACGATCACAGCCCTACTGCATCTGCGCGAACGCCGGCAATGGAGCAAGTCGGAAGCCGCCTTCCTGCTCGAATTCACAAATCTACGCGCTAAGGTCGACCGCGCCGAGGTGTTCCTTGCCGCCGAGCCGCAAATCATCGTCGCCTGGGACGGACCCGGCGGCGAAGCGGATGTCGAAGGCGATCTCAGCCTCGTGACCGATGTCCCGATTTCCCGGCGCGTTCTCGGCTTCGGTTCCTGGCTCGCGCCCAACGGCGCGCAACAGCTCGACGCCAGCGTCGACCGTTTGCGGCAGAGAGGAGAAGGCTTCCGCTGCGCGTTTGAGAGTCTCAGTGGCCGCCGCCTCGAAATCGAAGGCCGCGCCGTCAGCGGCCGCGCAGTGATGCGTATCCGCGATGTCTCGGGCGACCGTCTCGAAGCAATCCGGCTGCGCGAACGGCTGGTTGCGACGATCGCCGAACTCGATGCCTTGCGGGCCATGCTCAATGCCGTCAACGCCCCAGCCTGGCTGCGCGATCGCGAAGATAGACTCACTTTTGTGAATGCCTCTTATGTCCGGGCGGTGGAAGCCGCGGACGCCGCCGATGCGATCTTGAACGGCAGCGAACTGCTCGAACGCGCGACGCGCGACGCCTCCTTTCAGACCCGTGCCACAGGTGCGACCTGGCGCGGCCGCGCCGCGGCGGTCGCCGCCGGTCAACGACGCGTCCTCGACATCGTCGAAGTCCCCGTCGCCATTGGTTCGGCAGGCATCGCCACCGATGTCTCGGAAGTCGAGTCCATGCGCGCCGATATCGATCGACAGATGCAGGCGCATGCCCGCACGCTCGATCTTCTGTCTACCGCGGTCGCCATGTTCGACAGCCGCAAGCGGCTCGTCTTTCACAATTCCGCCTATCGCCAGCTCTGGTCGCTCGACCAGGCTTTTGTCGATCAGCATCCGACCGATTCCGAGATTCTCGATACGTTACGGGCACGCGGCCTATTGCCGGAACAGGCGGATTTCCGCGCCTGGAAAGACCAGATCCACCAAGCCTATCAGGCTATCGAGACAAGCCGGCATGATGTCTGGCACCTCCCGGACGGCCGCACCATACGCATCGTCATTACGGCCAACCCGCAGGGTGGCGTCACCTATCTCTTCGATGATGTCACCGAGCGTTTCCATCTCCAATCGCAGTTCAATGCTTTGAGCCGTGTGCAGAGCGAGACGCTCGACACGCTGAAGGAAGGCGTCGCCGTCTTCGGCACGGATGGACGGCTCAAATTCTTCAATCCCGCTTTTGCCTGGCTGTTGAAGCTCGATGCAGGCCTGCTCAACGACAAGCCGCATATCGATCGTGTCGCAGCGCTCTGCACGTTGTTCCGCGAGGATGATGCCGGATTCGACGAAATCAGAGGCGTCGTCACCGGCCTCCATGACCGTCGGACTGGCTTCGAGCGCCGCATCGCTTGCCGCGACGGCAGCGTGCTCGATTGCGCCGCGCAGCCCTTACCCGATGGCGCTACTCTGCTGACATTCACCGATACGACAGCGAGCGTGAATGTGGAGCGTGCGCTCACAGAGCGCAATCAGGCGCTGATGGAGGCGGAGACGCTCCGCAATGATTTCGTCCACCACGTGTCTTATGAATTGCGCTCGCCGCTCACCAATATCATCGGCTTCATCGGCCTCTTGACGGAGGGCGCGGCGGGTCCGCTCAACGCAAGGCAGCGCGAATATACTGGCTATGTGACGCAATCATCGACAGCACTGCTCGCAATCATCAATGATATTCTCGATCTCGCTTCCATCGATGCCGATGCCCTGGAACTCGCGCCCGAGAACGTCGACATCAACGAGACGATGCATGCGGCGGCGGAAGGTGTCCAGGATCGTCTGACGGAATCCTCGATCCGCCTACAGCTCGTGGCTCTGGATGATGTCGGGTCCTTCGTCGCCGACGGCAAGCGCATCAGGCAGATCCTTTTCAATCTTCTTTCCAATGCAATCGGTTTTTCCCAGTCGGGACAGACGGTCACGCTCGCAGCGCTGCGGCGGGACGATGAAATCATCTTCAAAGTCACCGATCAGGGCCGCGGCATTCCCACCGAAGTGCTCGATCATGTGTTCGACCGCTTCCGCACCCATACGAGCGGTTCCCGCCACCGTGGCGTCGGCCTCGGCCTGTCGATCGTCAGATCCCTAGTGGAGCTGCATGGCGGCCGAGTCCTCATCGACACGGCGGAAGGCGAAGGCACAACCATCACCTGCATATTTCCGGCGCAGGGCATCTCGGAAAAGAAAAATGAGCCGAAACGAGCCGAGGCTTCGTCGAGCTAGAGCATCAGACCCGCAGGTTGGAACCGGCTGCGGGACAAATCTGATGCGACAACAAAAGACAAGAGCGGCAGCACCGATTCCATTTGAATGTTCGCCGCTCTAGCAGCGCGCGCGGCGATCCACGGCCTCTCTCGACCATGAGGGATATGCGATCGCTTCACAACGCGCGATCTGTCTCCGACAATGCGCAAGTAAAGAAAAGTGTTCCAAATCCGCTGGCTCAATAGCCAACATATCGACTCACGGCCGCTTGCACGGCCTTCTTCTGCTCGGGCGTGAGCTTGTTCAAAACATCGTCGAGCCAGGGATCTTTCTCACCGGCGGCGCGCGCAAGAATGTGCCATTTCATGGCCTCGACCAGATTCTTCTCAATGCCGCGGCCAGCCACCAGCAGGCGCGCCACGCGGTCTTGCGCGACAGGATTATTGGCGGCCGCGGCCTTCAGAAAGAGCCGCGCAGCCGCCACTTCGTCCTTGCTGATGCCAATGCCGTTGAACAGCATGATCGCATATTCGACCTCGGCTGGAACATTGTTCCCCTTGGCCGCACGGCTCATCCAGAGCGCCGCGATCTTGTCGTCGCGCACGACACCACGGCCATTGCGATAAAGGATTGCCAGCGCATAGGCCGCCTCGGGAAAACCGAGCGCAGCCGCACGGCCGAAATCATCGGCGGCTTTTTTGAAATCCGGCGCAGGGTCCTTGCTCTGCAGCGCCAACATGCCGAGATTGTAGAGCGCGCCAGGATGATTTTTTGCCGCCGCCTTGCGGAAGAGTTCGGTAGCGCCGGGCACATCCTTCGCGATTCCCTTGCCCTGTAATTTCGCGAGGCCGAGCGCGAAAATCGCCTGAACATCGCCTTGCGCCGCCGCAGCGGCATACCAATGTGCGGCTTCGCCAAAATTCTGCGGCACGCCATAACCCTGATCATAAAGTTCGCCAATGAGAGTCATGGCGGCGGCATCATTCTTGTTGGCGACAAACCGCTTCATCGCCTCCTTGAAGGCGGTCTCGTAATAGCCGCGCTGATAGGCGCCAAAGGCGAGATCGACATTGCTCTGATCGGTCGCAGGCGTGCCAGCTTCAGGCTTGGCTGAGTCCGGCGCGGAAGCCGAAGAATTCGGCGAAACCGGCGTCGGCAATGCGGGTTCTGGAACCTGAGGCTTTGTAGAAAATGGCGTCGTGCTCAGCGCCGGCTGTGCCACACTCGCCGACATGCCGAGCAGACTGGTCGTCAGGAGCACGATAGCGCCATGGGCAAGGCGTTTCACGAGATCGCCTCACGCGCAGTAGAGGTCGCGAGCGCCCGCATCACCTCCTCCACGGCAGCCGCCACGCCCTCCGGATGCTGCCAGACAGCATCGCCGATCGCAATAAAATCGGCGCCGGCCCCGGCGAGGGGGCCAACATCGTCGAGCGTCCGCGCATAGCCCACGCAAGGCAGCGTAAAAATCCCCGCCCACCAGGCGGTGCGCTCGACGACGCTGGCCTGGTCCTCTACCTGTTCCGGTCCGCCAAACATCACATAATCGGCACCCGATTCGCCCGCCTGCATCGCTTCATGGCGGCTCGAAAGCCCACCGACGCCGACAATCCTGTCAGGCTTCATCGCCGCGACAGCCACATCGAGCGCCGCGCCAATGCCTGAAACATGCACGCCGTCTGCATCGCAGCGCGCTGCGAGCTGCGGGTCGGAGACGAGCACGGCGACATCATGTTTCTGCGCAAGCGGAGCGAGTGCTGCAATGATCTTCTTGATCTCGCTCGGCGCGAGCATCTGCGTCCGTACAAGGACGCAGGCAATGTCTCCGGCCCCAAGCGCCGCTTCGAACAGAGAGGCAAAATCGCCTGCTGCGGCGAGAGGCGGGGTAATCAGATAAAGGCGTGGCGCAGGCTCAGCCATGACAATTGCACTTCGGTGACTTGAGGGGACGAGAAGGTCGCTGAGCAGGCTTTCGGGACATGCTCTAGAGCTTGCCGAAAATTGGGGCGAAAGAGCGGTGGGATCAGGCCTCAGCCTCGATCGAAGCCGACCATTCGCCGCGTGCGGCGAGGCCGTTCATCCGCGCCCGATGCGCAAATGCACCCTGTGCCGCCGCCACGTTCTCCGGTTTGCCGACCCAAGCCTTTTGAACGGCGGCCTGCAAGGCCCGGCCATAGGAGAAAGTCACCGACCAAGGCAAGGGGCCCAGATGGTTGATCGCATCGAGATGGGCGGTCGCCTCGATATCGGATTGGCCACCTGAGAGGAAGGCGATACCGAGGACGGCGGAGGGAACGCAATTCTTGAGAACGCGCACAGTGGATTCGGCCACCTCCTCGACGCTAACCTGCTGCGGCGCTTTCTTGCCGGGCACGACCATATTCGGCTTCAGCACCATGCCTTCCAAGGAAATGCGCTGCTCATAAAGTTCAGTGAAGACCGCCTTCAGCACCTCTTCCGTCACCTCATAGCAACGCGCCAGCGAATGGCCGCCGTCCATCAGCACTTCCGGCTCGACGATCGGAACGATCTCGGCCGCCTGGCACAGCGCCGCATAACGCGCCAGCGCATGCGCATTGGCATGGATCGCGGCGCGGGTCGGAATACCCTCGCCGATATCGATCACCGCCCGCCATTTGGCGAATCGGGCGCCGAGCGCGTGATAATCCTTGAGCCGGCCGGCGAGGCCGTCGAGCCCCTCGGTGATGGTCTCGCCGGGGAAACCCGGAAGCGGCTTAGCGCCGAGATCGACCTTGATGCCGGGGATCGCGCCCGCGGCTTCGATCAGTTTGACGAGGGAGGTGCCGTCGGCGGCAGTTTGGCGGATGGTCTCGTCATAGAGAATGACGCCGGAGATGTGATTGTCCATCGCTGGGCGGGAGC
>DAIESR010000001.1 GCA_027346205.1 Beijerinckiaceae bacterium | reverse complement strand
GGCCCCCGGATTAAATCCGGGGGTTCGGACGAGATCATGCGGGTGGACACAGGTTTCGGGATCTAGCCATGGGCTGACAAAGGGGTTGCACCGATGGAACCGCAAATCCCATCGGCGCAATTTCACCATCTCGAAGCTTTTTCGACCGGCCGTGGAAAAAGCCGGTCCGAAGCTCACAGCCCTTCGAAGAGCGCGGTCGAGAGATAGCGTTCGGCGAACGAGGGGATGATGAGAACGATGTTCTTGCCTTCGAATTCCGGCCGCAGACCGACTTCGACGGCCGCAGCGACTGCTGCGCCAGACGAGATGCCGGCCGGAATCCCTTCGAGCCTGGCAAGAAGCCGGGCGGTGTCGAAGGCTGTCTGATTGCCGACGGTGACCACTTCGTCGATCAGGCTGCGATCGAGGATCGCAGGCACGAAGCCGGCGCCGATGCCCTGGATTTTATGCGGACCGGGTTGGCCGCCGGAAAGGACGGGGGAGTCTTCCGGCTCGATCGCGACGACACGCAAGCTAGGGCGGCGCGGCTTCAACACCTGGGCGACGCCGGTGATCGTGCCACCCGTGCCGACGCCCGAGACGAAGACATCGACCTCGCCATTGGTGTCGTTCCAGATCTCCTCCGCTGTTGTGCGGCGATGGATATCGGGATTGGCCGGGTTTTCGAACTGCTGCGGCATCACTGCGCCGGGCGTGGCATCGACGAGCTCCTGGGCTTTGGCGATCGCCCCCTTCATGCCTTGCGCAGCCGGAGTGAGAACGAGCTCGGCCCCGAGAAGGGCGAGCATTTTGCGCCGCTCGATCGACATGGATTCCGGCATGACGAGAATGAGCTTATAGCCGCGCGCGGCGGCGACGAAGGCGAGCGCAATACCGGTATTGCCGGAGGTTGGCTCGATCAGCACGGTCTTGCCGGGCGAGATCCGGCCGCTCGCTTCCATCGCGGCGATCATATTGACGCCGATACGATCCTTGACGCTGGCAATCGGATTGAAGAATTCGAGCTTGGCGAGAAGATTGGCTTTGACGCCTTTTTCCTTGGCGATCTTGTCGAGCCGCACCAGCGGCGTATCGCCAATCGTATCGATGATCGAATCATAGATGCGGCCGCGGCCCGGCGCACGGGCGGGGGTCTCGACCGCTTTCACTGCTGCTTGCGCCATGAGGTCCTCCTGCTGACGACAGTGTTCATGATCAGCTCATGACCGCATCGTGATAGGCCGGAGACGCCGGATCACTTTTCTTTGCAATCGACACTCAAACGAGACGGTTCATGCGCGCGTACTATATTTACATGCAATATTATTCCATTTTTTTTGTCAACTAAACTCAAAGGTTTAAATGCCCAAAGCCCAATCATCTTCGTTGATTGTCGACTTTGTTGCTTATCGTGCAAAGGGCTGGAGAAATTCCTTCATCAGATTGTAAAATCAGAACGCGAAGACCCCTCGGGAAGGAGCTTGTTTGCACAGGCGCTCTGGCAAATATCGTCGATTGTCACGGCCTCCAGCTCGGTCAGAAAAGCTTGCGCCGCGCGCTCGACGATCGGGCCGATGATCGTATCGATGAAACGGTTGTCCTGCGCTTCTTCCGGCTCAGCGGCCGTGTCAGCCATAACGGCGCGGACGATTTCGGCGGCATTGATGCGGCGGCGTTCGCGCGCCAGCTCGTAGCCACCGCGCGGACCGCGCACGCCCTTCAGAATATTCGCGCGCACCAGGGTTTGCAGCAGGGTTTCGAGGTGTCGTGGCGGCAAATTGAGGCACTCGGCGAGCGCTTTGGCCGCGACTGGTTGTGGTCTGGCATGGAGCGCGACATCGGCGACGGCGGCAAGCGCGAGCAGACTGCGGCGAGAGAGAAGAATCATCCGTCCTTCTCCAGAAAAAAGGAGGTTCCGGTCGATCCGAATCCGCCCGTCCCCCGCGCCGTTGTGTCGAGCTCTTGCACGATGGTCAAAGCGGCGCGGACCACGGGCGCGACGATCAATTGAGCAATTCGCACGCCCCGGCTCACTTCGAAGGGCTCGCTGCCGAAATTGGCGAGAAGAACGGAGATCTCCCCTCGATAATCGGAATCGATCGTGCCGGGCGCGTTGAGCACGGTGACACCATATTTGGTGGCGAGGCCGGACCGTGGCCGCACCTGCGCTTCAAACCCATTAGGGAGTTGCATGGCAAGTCCCGTCGGCACCAGATGGCGGGCGCCCGGCTCGATGACGATCTTGCTGTCCGCCGCGACAGCCGCGACGAGGTC
>DAIESR010000578.1 GCA_027346205.1 Beijerinckiaceae bacterium | reverse complement strand
GCATGCGAATCGGAATCGATCTCGGCGGCACGAAGATCGAAGCAATCGCATTGATGCCGGACGGCACGATCCTGGATCGCCGGCGCGAGGCGACACCCAAGGGCGATTATCAAGGCATCATGCGCACGATCGCGGATCTCGTCTTTGGTCTCGAACATGATTTCAAGCTGCAAGGCAGCGTAGGAGTTGCCACGCCGGGCTCCTTGTCGCCGACGACGGGCCTCATGCGCAATTCGAACAGCATTGTCCTCAACGGCAAGCCGTTCGATCGCGATCGTGCTGAATTTCTCGGCCGCCCGGTCCGCATGGCCAATGATGCCAATTGTTTTGCGCTTTCAGAGGCGATCGACGGAGCTGCGAGCAAGGCTGCGCATGTCTTCGGCGTCATCCTTGGCACCGGCGTCGGCGGCGGCATCGTCATCGATCGCAAAGTCATTGCCGGCCATAATGGCATCGCCGGAGAATGGGGACATAATCCGATTCCTTTTGCCATCGATCCCGACACGCCACCACGGACCTGTTTTTGCGGCCGGACGAATTGCATCGAGACCTTTCTTGCGGGCGGCGCGCTCGCCAAGGATCACCAGGACCGCACCGGCAAAATGCTGAGCAGCTCGGACATTGCCGAACATGCAGCACAGGGCGATGAAGAGGCGGTGCGTTCGCTGTCGATCTATGCCGACCGGCTGGCCCAGGCGCTGGCGGTGGTGGTCAATATTTTCGATCCCGATGCCATCGTGCTCGGCGGCGGCGTGTCGAACATTTTGCAGCTCTATGAGGCCTTGCCGCCGCTCATCGAGCACTATGCTTTCTCCGACGCCATTACGACGCCGGTGCTGCGCGCGATACATGGCGATTCGAGCGGGGTGCGCGGCGCAGCCTGGCTGTGGCCGAGTGAGGCGATCTGATCAGGCGGGTGCGTGCGCTTCGCTCAAGAGCCGATCATATTCGGCCCGCACCAGCGCCGGCCCATAGATCCGCTCCAGCCGTCGCACGGTGAAATGTCCGCGCGCCAGCGTCTGGAAATGATCGATGAAGGCATAATTGATCGCGGCGCCGCCGGCCGCGCCAACGAGAGGCACGGCCTGTGCTGCCACTTTTTGCGAGACGACGACCCCGAAGCGGGTCGCGATCTGCGAGACGAAGCGCAGGATCACCGGCGCCGTTTCTTCCGCCACGCCGCGTTCGACGATGAAACGCGCGGCCTCGCTGACCGATTGCGCCAGGACGGCGCGCATGGCGAAATAGCCGCTCTCGGTCATCTTGCCGCGATCTTCGCTGCTGTCCCCGCTGCCGTCCTGGCCGGTGCCCAGGGCAAAGACTTGCAGGCAGGCGAAGGCGGCATTGGGCGTCGTGAGATTCTCGCCTTCCGCCCGGGCGATCGCCGCGATGGAGCGCAGCATCAGGAGGGTCGAGATCGGCAGTTCGAAGGGCAGGCTCGCGAGCCCGAAGGCGCCGCCGGCGGCACCCGAGAGCGTGGCGGCGGTCTTGTGCCAGAGCCGCCGATCATGTGCGGCTTCGGTCTTGAGGCTGCGGAGGGCCGCGCGCAGCCCGACCTTGATGGCGCCCTCGGCAGCCTTGTCGACGATGTCGGTCAAATGCGCCGGCAACAGTCTGCCGACCATGCTTATCTGCCGGCCGAGCAGCAGGGAGAGGCGCGAGGCGAGGCTGCGATGCTCCAAATGTTTGACCGCCTGACGCAATAAGGCACGGTCCGCCTCGGTCATGATTTCAGTGGGGGCATCATGCTCCGTGACTGAGGCAATGGGTATGAGGGTCACATTCGTCTCCGGGGCATCGGTAACCCGTTTCCTCGAATTTCGATAAAATTCGACGGATTCAATAAAAGCGAAATTATACTT
>DAIESR010000179.1 GCA_027346205.1 Beijerinckiaceae bacterium | reverse complement strand
GCCGCGCATCATCGCCTTGATCATAGCGCTGCCGATTCTGGCCTTTCTGGGCTCCATGGCGGCGCTCTACGGCGGCGGCCTCGTCGCCTGGCTTTATGCCGGGATGAGCCCGGCGATCTACATCGCTCGTCTCAATGAGGCGGTCTCGATCACCCATTTCAAAGTCGGCATAATCAAGGCACCTTTCATGGCGCTGGTCATCGGCGCGGTCGCCGCTTCCGAGGGTATGAAGGTGAAAGGCAGCGCCGAATCGCTCGGCTTGCAGACGACGGCCTCGGTGGTGAAATCGATCTTTCTGGTCATCGTGCTCGATGGCTTTTTCGCCATCTTCTTCACGTTGATCGGAATGTGACGATGACCGATGTCACTCTGGCGACCGACAAGGCCGCAAAAGACAGCGACATCGTCATCCGTGTGCGCGATCTCGTGGTCGGCTTCGGCGATACGGTGATCCTCGATCACCTTTCTCTCGATGTAACGCGCGGTGAGATCCTCGGCTTTGTCGGCGCTTCGGGCGCCGGCAAATCCGTGCTGCTGCGCACGCTCATCGGGCTCTTGCATAAGAGCCAGGGAAAGATCGAGATATTGGGGATCGATCTCGACAAAGCGACCTATGAGGACATTCAGGCCATCGAGCGGCACTGGGGTATTCTGTTTCAGCAGGGCGCGCTTTTCTCCTCGCTCACCGTGCGCCAGAATGTGCAATTTCCCATGCGCGAATATCTGCATGTTTCGCAGCGGCTGATGGATGAGATCGCCATGGCGAAGCTCGAAATGGTCGGCTTGACGGCCGAGGATGCCGCCAAATTTCCCTCCGAACTCTCAGGCGGCATGGTGAAGCGCGTCGCCCTTGCACGCGCCCTCGCGCTCGATCCGGAGATCGTCTTTCTCGACGAGCCGACCTCCGGTCTCGATCCGATCTCGGCGGGAGATTTCGATGCTCTCATCAGAACGTTGCAGCAGACTCTGGGGCTCACCGTCTTCATGGTGACGCATGATCTCGACAGCCTACATAATGTCTGCGACCGCATCGCGGCGCTGGCCGACGGCAAAATTGTCGCCATAGGTCCGATCGAGGCCATGCTCGCCTGCGAGCATCCCTGGGTGAAGGCCTATTTCCGTGGCAAGCGCGCGCGCGTGCTGACGCCCACTCCGCAACATTGAGGCGCAGCAATGGAGATCAAGGCACGTTATCGGTTGATCGGGCTCTTCATGCTCATGGTCATGGGGCTCGGCTTCGGCTTCGTCTATTGGTTGCAGAATGCCGGCGGCCTCGGCGAGCGCAAGACCTATACGATCCATTTTCAGAATACGGTCGGCGGCTTGCGGATCGGCGCGCCGGTGTTCTTCAACGGCATAAAGGTCGGTGAAGTCACGGGGCTCACCTTGAGCCGTGACAATCCGCATCTCATCATCGCCACCATCTCCGTCGACAAGCCGACGCCCTTGCGTGCCGATACATCGGTTCGGATCGATTTTCAGGGTCTTGTCGGCACGGCTGCCGTTTCGCTGAATGGCGGCTCGCCAAGTCTGCCGAAGCTCAATACGATGCCAGAGCCCCCCGCGCTTTCAGCCGGCCCTGGGGCAGGAGAAGGCCTCACCGACATGGCCCGCCAGGCTCTCGGCCGGCTCGACAAGCTTCTTGCCGATAATTCCACCGATCTGCACGATACGATCGGCAATTTTAAAACCTTCTCGGCGACGCTCGCCAAGAATTCCGACCGTCTCGATACGATCATCAGCGGCCTGGAAAAGACCTTTGCCGCGCCGCCAAAGCCGCCCATGGCCATTTTCGATCTCACGGCGCCACAAAAATTCCCGCCGCTCAAACAGCCGCCGCAGGGGCAGCTCGCAATCGCCGATCCGACGACGATTCTGATCTTCGATACACAGCAAATCCTGCTGAAGCCGCAGCAAGGTCCGACCCGCGCGATCCCGAATGCGCAATGGGGCGACAGCCTGCCAAAGCTCATCCAGGAAAAAGTCATCCAGAGCTTCGAGAACGCGCATTACCTCAGCGCCGTTGCGAGGCCCCTCGACGCACTCGCTGCCGATTATCAGCTTCTCATCGATTTGCGGACCTTCGACATCGGGCTGACTCCTTCCCCGCATGCAGAGATCGATTTCGTCGCGAAAATTCTCGCCAAGGACGGCAAGATCATCGGTGCTCGCCTGTTCCACGCGGAAGCACCAGCCAGCGCGGACGACGCACCCGGTGCCGCAGCGGCGCTCAATGAAGCTTTTGGCAAGGCGGCGACGGACCTCGTCGGCTGGGCCGCGCCTTTGGTGTTCGAAAACAAGCCATCCGCAAAGGGCAAGCCGGTCCAAGGCAAGTTGGAGTAGCGGCCGAGGAGCGATCCGAAAGCGCTGCGGCGCTTCCGGATTTAACGCATGATCTTATCCGAAAAGTCTATCAGCTTTTCCTCATCCCGCTCTAGCGTGGCGCGCGCTTGGCAAGAATGCGTTGCAAAGTCCGCCGATGCATGTTGAGCCGACGCGCCGTCTCCGAGACATTGCGGCCGCAAAGCTCATAGATCCGTTGGATGTGCTCCCAACGGACGCGATCGGCCGACATTGGATTTTCGGGCAGTTCCGCCTTGTCGTGGCGGGTGGCCATCAGCGCCGCATAAATCTCGTCGGCGTCAGCCGGCTTGGCGAGATAGTCGAAAGCGCCGAGCTTCACCGCGGTGACCGCAGTGACGATATTGCCATAGCCGGTCAGAATGATGGCTCGCGCATCCGGCCGCTTGGCCTTGAGTTCCGAAATGACGTCGAGGCCATTGCCGTCTCCGAGCCGCATGTCGATCACGGCGAAGGCCGGCGCCTCCTTGGCGATCGCAGCGAGACCTTCGGCGACAGATTGGGCGCACGTGACGAGGAAGCCGCGCGTTTCCATGGCGCGTGACAGGCGCGTGAAAAACGGCCGATCGTCATCGACGATCAACAAGGTCTTGTCCGCGTCGGCGTCACCGAGTCCCGGAGCATTTTCCACCCTCGGGCCAGTGCCCGCGTCAGGGAGGTCGCTTTTCATTGTTGGATGCCTCGCTGTCTCCATATGAGCTTATGTCCGTTCACATGCCTCCAAAATGGGGAAGAAACTTAAATAAGTTGCCCCTTTGCTCTTTTTGAGGGCCGCGCGGCGGCGCACCTCATCTGCTTTAGCGTTTTCATGCCGTTTTGGCACTTATTTTCATCGTCTCGTCGTGAGCGCGGTTGTTGATGCGGCCCTGTTCGAAAGCCGACCGTGTCCAACGGATCGTGATCCGGGCACCGCTGGAAGGTGGCGCACGATTCGTCGGTTTGACCGTAGCACCCGAGCGCTCCAGCAAAGTTTTAGCTATAAAGAGGCCAAGGCCGAGACCGGAGCCCTCCTCTGTTTTGGCGCGGCGGTCCTTCTTCGTCGTCACATAGGGCTCGCCAAGGCTGCCGATCACTTCGGGCGAAAAGCCGGGGCCATCATCCTCGATCGCCACTTCGACGGTCGCCGCGGTCCACCGCGCTCTGATTGTCACCTCGGAATGGGCGAAATCGATCGCATTTTCGATGAGATTGCTGAGGCCATAGACCATTGTCGGATTACGGCGGCAGACCGGCTCGGGGCCACTGGCTTCCTTCTCGACGGTGATCTTAACTCCGAAGTCGCGATGCGGCGCAGCGGCCTCTTCGAGGAGGACGCAGAGACTCATCTCGCCGAGGAAATCGGGCGATTCATCTTCGAGCGAGGCCAGCTTGCCCAGAATGGTTCGGCAGCGTGCGACCTCCTGCGACAAAAGCCCGACATCTTCCTCGAAGGCGGTACCTTTCGGCAATTGCTTTTGCAGCTCCTTGACCACCAAAGTGATGGTGGCGAGCGGTGTACCCAGCTCATGCGCGGCGGCCGCCGCAAGGCCGTCGAGCTGCGTCAAATGCCGCTCGCGCGCGATGACGAGTTCCGTCGCGGCAAAGGCATCGGCAAGCTTGCGCGTCTCCTCGGCGACCCAGGAGGCGTAGATCGCGGTGAAAATGGCGGCGACGACGATCGCTACCCATATCCCGGCGCTGTAGAAGAAGGGCAACTCCATCTTCTCCCCCGGAATCCACGGCAGCGGATAATGCGCGAAGGCCAGCGTCGTCGCCGCGGCGATCACTAACAATGTGAGGCCAAGCGTGATGCGGCCGGAGAATGACACCGCACCGATCATGATCGGCGCCAGGAACAGCATGGAAAACGGATTGGCGAGCCCGCCGGTAAGGTAGAGAAGCAACGACAATTGGACAATGTCATAGGCCAACATGGCCGCGGCCGGCGTATCCTCGAGCCGATCGCTGGGGCCGAACCGAAGCCGCAAAAAAATATTCAGCCAAGCCGAGGCCGCAATGACGAGAAAGCACAAGCCGAGCGGGATGGGAAAGTCGAACCCAAAATGGACAAGTAGGACGGCGGCCGTCTGGCCGCAGAGAGCGAGCCATCTGAGCCGGATGAGCGTATCGACGCGCAGCCGCCGCGACCTTCTTCCGAGGTCGAGTTCCATGGAATCAGCCATTGAGATCCTTTCGAGATCCTCTTGCGATCATCATCGATCGCCGATGTCAGACGTCATGCCATGGGTCTGCGCCGCCAGCCGGCATGTCTCTTGTACCAATTTGTCCCCTTACGAGGAGCAATGTTACTCCGTCTCTGGAGCAGCGCCTGAGAGCATGTCACCAATGGATGAGTCCGGTAATTTTGCCTGACATGTTCGAGTGCCGGCGGAGCAGATCGAGCAAAAG
>DAIESR010000176.1 GCA_027346205.1 Beijerinckiaceae bacterium | reverse complement strand
GCTTTCATGCGCGCCCTGCTCGACGTCCTCCTCCTCCTTCTGCATCTTTACACCTATGTCATCATCATCGTGGCGATCCTATCCTGGCTTATCGCCTTCAACGTCATCAATATTTACAATGACTTGGTGCGTTCGGTCTGGAACGCCCTGAACGCGCTCACCGAGCCGCTGCTGCGGCCGATTCGGCAGGTGCTCCCCAATCTGGGCGGGATTGACGTTTCCCCGGTGGTCCTGATTCTGTTGATCTTTCTCCTCGAAGACATCATCACGCGCTACATCTATCCGAACGTCTTCTAGCCAGCGCGGCCCATGTCGGCGCCGAGTCCCCCTTGGACGTTCAAGCGCGACGGCGTCGTTGTGACGGTCCGGCTGACCCCGAAGAGCGGTCGCGATGCCCTTGAAGGCATCGCGCAGCTTGCCGACGGCCGTGCCGTGCTGAAAGCGCGCGTGCGGGCTGTTCCAGAGGCCGGCGCAGCCAATAATGCGCTCATCCGCCTGCTTGCCAAATCGCTCGCCATTCCGGCAGGGGCCGTCAGCCTCGAATCAGGCGCCACCGGCCGGGTGAAGACCCTGTTTCTGAAAGGCGATGCCAACGAGCTGGAATCGCGGCTCGCTGCACTTTCTTCAACCAACTGACAAAGCTGCTATTGAAACCTCGGCGGCGGCAATCTCTGGCTGAAGCTCCTGTGGATTCTGACCATGAAAGCGGCGCCAAAGAGCGGCGTCAGCAGATTGGCAATGGGGATCGCCGCGAGCACCGCAATGAAGAGACCGGCGATGAAAATCTGGACCCCATGCGCGCGGCGCATCGCTACGACATCCTCGATCGCCCGATAGCGCAGCGCCGCGAGTTCGAAATAGCCCCGGCCGAGCAAATAGGCATTGGCGACGAAGAAGACCATCGCGTTCAGCCCCGGCACGAAAAGCAGAACGAGCGCAACAAGATTTACCAGCAGCGCGACGCCAGCGAATTTCGCCGAGATGACGATCACCTCGCCGAGCGGCGGCGTCGTGCCGATAGGATGATCGGGATCGATTTCGGCTTCGACGATCTCAGCCAGCTCGTCGAAGAAGAAACCGGCGACGATGAAGGAGACGGGCGTGATCGCAAAGGCGAGCCCGATGACCAGCCCCAGGCCGGCGACCACGGTAAGGAGCGTGCTGAGCCAGGAATAAGGCAGCACCAGCCAAGTCGCGAAGAGCCTCTCGACGCCGACGAAGAAGGCAATGAGCAAAAGGAAGGTCAGCGCCAGGGTTTTCACCAGCACGCGGCGGAAAGGTGGCGAAAAGATCTGCTGAAGCGCAGCAACCGCGGCATCGATCATCATCGAAATGGAAGGGCTTTCTCGGGTTTCCGGTAGATTCATGGCAGGAAGAACTCGCATATCCGGGAAGCATGACGGATGCCGAAGGGAAACCGAGGAGTACAGGCTGCAATCCTGCCTGCGACAGGCGCGTGTGGACCTGGGTTTGCCCGAGGCCCGAGCCTACACAAATATCCTTCGCCGATATATCGGAAGCGCCGAAGAGCTTGCCGAGCGGACTTGCCAAAACTGATATCTGCCCCCTACACCAGGGATGAGCTTTGCCACAAGGATGCGGGATGCAAGACGATTTTTCAAAAGACGCCGTCGGCACGCACGACCATCAGCGCGAGGATATAAGGCACGATTGGACGGTGGATGAAATCCTCGCCCTTCACGATCGGCCTTTGCTCGAACTGATCGCCGAGGCGGCGCAGCTGCATGCCCGCCATCACACGTCCGGCGCGATCCAGAAGGCGAGCCTCCTCAGCGTCAAGACGGGCGGTTGCCCCGAGGATTGCGCCTATTGTCCGCAATCGGCGCATCATCAGGAGGTCGATCTCGCCAGAGAACCGCTGATGCCCGTTGCCGATGTTTTGGCGATCGCCGCGCAGGCGAAAGATGCGGGGGTCAATCGCTTCTGCATGGGCGCGGCTTGGCGCGAAGCGCGCGACGGCGCCGAATTCGACGCTCTGCTCGCCATGGTGCGTGGCGTGCGCGCGCTCGGCATGGAAGCCTGCGTGACACTCGGCATGCTGAAGGAAGATCAGGCGCGCCGCCTCGCCGAGGCGGGGCTCACAGCTTATAATCACAATCTCGACACCGGGCCGGATTATTATCCTCAGATTATTTCGACGCGCGGCTATGACGACCGCCTGGAAACTCTCAAGGCAGTGCGTGCGGCGGGCCTGCAAATGTGCTGTGGCGGCATTATCGGCATGGGCGAGACCGCGCGGGATCGGGCAGCCATGCTCGCCGTTCTCGCCGCATTCGATCCGCATCCCGAAAGCGTACCGATCAATGCTCTGGTCGCAGTGGCGGGCACGCCGCTTGCCGAGCGCGAAGAGGTCGATCCGCTCGACTTCGTGCGCATGGTCGCGGTAACGCGCATCGTGCTCCCCGGTTCGGTCGTGAGACTGTCGGCCGGCCGTTCGCGCCTCAGCCGCGAAGCGCAGAT
>DAIESR010000526.1 GCA_027346205.1 Beijerinckiaceae bacterium | reverse complement strand
TGCTCGACATCATGATGCCGAAACTCGACGGCATTTCAGTGCTCAAAGAGATCAAGGCCGATCCTTCGCTCGGCTTCATCCCCGTCCTTCTGCTGACCGCGAAATCCGACCAGAAAGATGTCGTCGCGGGGCTTGATTCGGGCGGCGACGATTATCTGACCAAGCCGCTCGACCAATCCGCGCTCGTCGCGCGCGTGCGCTCGATGCTGCGCATCAAGGCGCTGCATGATCAGGTGCAGAACCAGGCCGTTCTGCTCGCCGAACAGGCGGATGAACTCGCGCGCTGGAATCGCCTGCTCGCCGCGCGTGTCGCCGAGCAGGTGGCCGAGATCGAACGCATCAGCCGGCTCAAGCGTTTTCTTGCGCCGCAGGTCGCCGATGTGATCGCCGCGAGCGGCGACTCGGACACGCTTCTGGCGAGCCATCGCCGTGAAGTAACGGTTCTCTTCTGCGATCTGCGTGGCTTCACCGCCTTCACCGAAGCGGCAGAGCCCGATCAGGTCATGACAGTGCTGCACGAGTTCCATCAGGCCCTCGGCGAGCTTATCCATCGCTATGAGGGCACCCTGGAGCGCTTTGCCGGCGATGGGCTCTTGACCCTTTTCAATGATCCCCTGCCCTGCGCGGATCATACGCTCCGCGCGGTGCGGCTCGCCGTCGATATGCGCGCCCATATCGAGAAGCTCGCGCATGTCTGGCGCGGACGCGGCCATGAACTCGGCTTTGGCATCGGCATCGCGGTCGGACCAGCAACGCTCGGCAAGATCGGCTTTGATCGTCGTTTCGATTATGCGGCGATCGGCAACGTCACCAATCTCGCCTCGCGCCTTTGCGACGAAGCCAAATCCGGCCAGATCCTCGTCGATCGGCACATCAGGGCGGTGGTCGAAGCCCACTTTCATACACAGCCGCTGCTGCCTCTTAATCTGAAAGGTTTTCGACTCCCGGTCGAAGCGCATGAGATACTCGCGCTCCGTTGACCGAGGTCAGATAATGCCATGCCGGCATCACACGAGATGCGCGTCGATTTGAGGGAGGGATTGCGGCATGTCGAGACCGATCGATTTCTCCACGCTGCTGCGGACAAACAGCTTCTTTTCGGGTTTCGATGCCGCGACGATCGCGCGCCTCGCCGGGCTCTGCCGCACCCGCCATCTCACCGCCGGAGAAACGCTGTTCACCAAAGGCGATGAAGGCGACGCGCTCTATGGTATCCGACGCGGGCAGATCCGCATTGAAACCGGGACGAAGAGCGGTGAAGTCCTCACGCTGAACCTGCTCGGCCCCGGCGACCTCTTCGGCGAGATCGCCCTCTTCGACGGGCATGAGCGCACCGCCGATGCGGTGGCGACCGAAGCCTCGGAGCTTTTCATCCTGCGGCGAAGCGATTTCCTCGCTCTGCTCGAGAAAGATCCGCGTATCGCCATCCGCGTCATCGAATTCCTCTGCGAAAGGCTGCGCTGGGTCAGCGATCGTGTCGAGGAGGCGACGCTCTTGCCATTGTCGGTGCGGCTCGCGCGCAGGATCGAGCTGCTGGGCCAAGACTATGGCAGAGAAGTCGTCATCTCGCAGGAGCAGCTCGCGCATTATGTCGGCGCGGCGCGGGAAAGCGTCAATCGGCAATTGCAGATCTGGCGGCGCGCCGGCATCCTCAATCTGCACCGCGGCCGCATCATTCTTCTCGACATGCAAAGGCTCGCGCGCGAGACCCAATTTACCTGATCTAAGCGGCTGAACTATTCTTCGATGAGCCTACGGATGGCATATTTCGCGTCTTCGATGACAGCGTCGCTCGTCTCGGGATGGTGCAGAATATCGGCGAAGGAAAAAAGATCGGTGATCCTCGCGATATGCTGCCAATCAGCCGGCATGTCACCGCCTCCGGTACGATAGCCCTGCTCTAAACCGGCAATGAATTCCACGGAGCGATCGAGCGGCGGACGCAGCAGATTGCCGAAATCGAAACCGTGCGCACCGACGAAGGCGAATTCCCAATCAATGATCGCGGCGACCTCACAAGCCGTGCTTGCAGCATCTTGCCGGATCAAAATATTCGAGGCGTTGAAATCGCCATGGACGAGGCAGGCGCGCTGTTGCCATGCCTCGACACGATGACCCGCACGCTCGGCGAAAGCGAACACATCGGCCGTGAGCTTTTCGCCGAGCCGCGCGCCGCCCTGCCCCTCGACCAGGCATTCGTGAAGATAGGCAATGAGCCCCCTGCCACTGAGATCGATTGGTATCGGCACATTCAGATTGGCATCGAAAAAGCCGAAGAAATCATAGGTGAAGCGATGGATGGCCGCGAGTGTGTGACCGATCGCAGTGCCGAGGCCTGAAAGCGCCGCTGCGTCGAGCGACAGCAGGCATGACTCGAGCGGCTCCGCTTCGATCCAGTCCATCACTGCGAAAGCATGCCCGGTGACGGGATTTTCGGGCGCGAAATGCAGGAAGGGTGGAACCGGCACCTCTTTTTCCACCATATGGCAGAGTGCCATTTCCTTATGCGCGAGGTCGCCGCTGCGTTGATAGACGCGCAGCAATAGAGACGTGGGACGATCGGCGAGCCGCAGCCGAAAATTCGTGTTCGTCAAGCCGCCGGGGACCACCGCCATTTCGATGAGCCGGCAGCCTGGGAACATAGGCGCGATCAGCCTCTCGACCGTCGCAAAATCGAGGTCGAGGACCGGCCGGCTCCGTGGCCAATGGTCCCTCATTTGAAAAATCTCGCCGAAAATCTTCCGCGCGCACCCTCGCAGCATCGCCGCATGGAAACGAAACGGCTACAATCTTATCAAGATATAGCGCGCGTCACTCGGCAGGACCGCTCATGGAACCAGGCTTAGGCATCAAGCCCATGTCGGTGTCGTCCATATCCGGCTCGTCCTTTTGGCCTGCCGTGATGGAATCCCAGCCGCGTTTCATCAGCAGCCGCAGATCGTCCATCACCGCGAAGAAGGCGGGAACGAAAAGGAGCGACAGCAAGGTCGAGACGAGAAGACCACCGATAACGGCAATGGCCATGGGCGAGCGGAACTCGCCGCCAGCACCTATGCCGAGCGCGCTCGGCACCATGCCGGCAATCATGGCAATGGTCGTCATGATAATCGGCCGCGCCCGCTTCTTGCCGGCCTCGACGACAGCGGTCGTGCGCGCCACACCCTTCTGCATCGCCTCGATGGAGAAGTCGACGATCATGATCGCATTCTTCGTCACAATGCCCATCAGCATCAAAAGGCCGATGATCACTGGCATGCTGAGCGGACGGCCGGTCACGAGCAGCGCGAGAATGGCACCGCCGATCGACAAGGGAAGTGAGAAGAGAATGGTGATCGGCTGCAAGAAACTTGCGAATAGGAGCACCAGGACGGCATAGACCATGATGAGGCCATTGCGCATCGCTTCGGTAAAGCCGCTGCTCAGATCATCCATCGCTTCGGCATTGGCCGATTTTCGGACTTTCACGCCCGGTGGCAGATGCTGCATGAGCGGGAGCTTGTTGAGCGCTTCCTCGACATCGCCGAGCGCGGCATTGCCGACGAGATCCGCTTGGATGGTTGCCGAGCGGGCACGATCGTAGCGATTGATGCTGACTGGCCCTTGTCCGAACTGGATGTTGGCGATCGTCCCGAGCGGCACCGGACTTCCCGCACCGGTCGGAACTTTGAGATTCTCGAGCACCTGCAGATTGCCGCGCGCCCTGTCGTCAAGCTTCGCGCGGATGGGGATGAGACGGCCATTGTCGTTGAACTTGGCGAGTGCAGGCCCGACATCGCCGATCGTCGCAATGCGGATCGTCTCGGCAAGACTTTCAGTCGATACTCCGAGTCTCGCTGCGAGATCACGGTTCGGCTTAATGTGCAGTTCCGGCCGTTCGAGCCCCGTCGATGCAACGATATTGGTAATCAGAGGAATGCTGTGCATCTGGCGCGCGAGCGCAGCGACAAATTTCGTCACAGCCGCGCCGTCCGGTCCCGTGAAAATGCGCGATACCGGCCGCGCACCATAATCATCGACGAACCAATGTTGGATATCGGGAATATTATCGAGATCCTTGGTGATCAGTGCCTGTAATTGCTGCACAGACAACTTACGATCGCTCTTCGCGACATAATTTATAGTGAGCTGCGCTTTGCGCACTTCCGGCGCCCCGGGGGCGATGCGCCCGCCGTCGATGAAGACGCTCGCCACCTCGGGCCGCTTATGCAGCACCTCGGCGACACGATCTGTCGCCCGACGCGTGTCGTCGAGTTGCGAACCCGCGGGTAATTCGATCGCAAGATGCGAACGGCCGGAATCCTGCGTCGGTTGGAAATCGCGCGACACGAGATTCGTTGTGATGCTCAAGATGGAAGCGGTGAAGAGCATGAGACCGATAAGCACGGTCTTATAACGATTGACTACCGACCATTCGACCAAGCGACCATAGCGCTGGGTTATCGGCCCTTCGGTGTCCTCGTGAGGATGCGCCTTGAGGAAATAGGCGGCGAGCATGGGAGTGATCAGCCGCGCCGCGAGAAGCGAGAACATGACCTCCGCCGCAACCGTGAGCCCGAATTGCTTGAAATATTGTCCGGCGATATTGCCGATAAAGCTCACCGGCGCGAAGACTGCGACAATCGTCAGACTGATGGCGATCACCGCGAGGCCGATCTCGTCCGCCGCATCGAGCGCCGCCTGAAAGGCAGACTTCCCCATCCGCATATGGCGAACAATATTCTCGATCTCGACGATCGCGTCGTCGACGAGAATACCGGTCGCCAGCGTGATCGCGAGCAAGCTCACGAGGTTCAGCGAAAAGCCGAGCATGTCCATCACCCAGAAAGCCGGGATGATCGACAAAGGCAAAGCGATCGCCGCAATAACCGTCGCACGCAGGTCGCGCAGGAACACGAAAACGACGATCACCGCCAGCACGGCGCCTTCGAACAAGGTGTGCAGCGCGGATTCGTAATTCCCCTCGGTATAATGGACGGAGGTGTCTATGAGTTTGAGCTCGACATCGGGATGTTCGACTTTGATCTCATCGATCACCTTCTTGACGCCGGCCGCCACCGTGACATCGCTCGCGCCCTTCGCACGCAGAATGCTGAAGCCGACAATGGGCTCGCCGTTCAAACGCGCAAAACGGTGCGGCTCGGCGATCGTGTCGGTGACGACACCGAGATCGTCGAGACGAACCACGCCACCCTTCGGCAGACTGATCATCGTACCGGCAAGTTGCGCGAGGCTCCGCGCTCCCGCAAGCGTCCTGATCGCCTGATCTTGACCGCCAATGTCGGCGCGGCCTCCAGCGACATCCTCATTGATGCCGCGCAGTCGGCGGCTCACATCGGCAGCCGTCAAGCCGAACGCCAGAAGCCGGTCGGGATTGAGCGACACCAATATTTCCCGCTCGACCCCGCCGATTCGCTCCACGGAGCTGACGCCCCGCACATCCTGAAGCTTACGAGCGACCACATCGTCGACAAAATAGGACAATTGCTCCGGTGTCTTGCTGTTCGACACTGCGGCATAGGTCACGATGCCGAGACCGACGGCGTCAACTCGCCGGATCAGCGGTTCAGAAATCGATGGGGACAAACTCCCCCGAATACGGGTGATCGCGTCCTTGACGTCGTTCAGCGCCCGGCCCGTGTTCACATCGAGGCCGAACATAATCGTCGTCGCCGACACACCGTCGCTGATCGAAGAGACGATGTGCTTCACCCCCTCGACGCCGGCCACCGCATCTTCGACCGGCTTGGTGACTTGTGATTCGAGCTCGGATGGCGCCGCGCCGAACTCCGTGATCACCACCGATACGACGGGAGGATCGACATTAGGCAGCAGCGTGATCGGCAACTTCTTGAAACTCGCCACGCCGAGGGCAAGAAACACAAGCGCAAAAACGATCGCCGGTAATGGCTTACGGATTGACCAAGCAGAGACATTGATAGCCATCAGGGCTGCCCCGCTCGACCGGAGTCCTCGGTGACGAGCGTGCTCACCTCGTCGCCGTCGCGAAGTGATGTGCCCGCGTGCGCGACGACAATGTCGCCGATCTGCACACCCGCTTTTATTTCCGCGTCATGATCAGACAAAAGACCAACCCTCACCCTATGTTTCTCGACGATGCGTCCGCGCACGATCTGCACGCTCGTGCCATCCGCGCCATAAAGCACGGCGGTACGCGGCACCGAGACACCGCAGCTCCGCCCGGCGTCGATCTTGACCTGACCAAAGCTGCCAACATGCAGCGCGGGATCGGCCGCCAGGGAGATGTGCACATGCCCCAATTGGCTCTTTTGATCCACACTTGATGCTATGCGGCGCACCCGCCCCCGCACCTCCCCGCCCGCCGTATCCACTTGGGCGCCCTGTCCGACCATCACCTCATCGAGATAAAGGCCGGGCACGTCCGCAACCATTTCGATTTCGTCGCTTGTGGCGATCTGGAACAAAGGATTGCCGTCGGCCGCTGCGGCCGCGCCCACTGTCGCAGTGCTTTTCTCGATCCTGCCGCCGCTCGGGGCGCGCAGCACGATGACCGAAGGAAGCGCTTGCCCTGGGCGACTGGCACCGACGTGCGAGAGACGGACGAGGGGCTGTCCGGCCTCCACTCTATCGCCTTCGTGCGCTAGGACTTCCGTCACCTGATAACCTTGGGGGTCGATCGTGACGATGGCTTCGCTGCGCGGTAGAAGAAAACCGGTCCCATGCACGGTCTGAGAAAAACAGCCTTCGGCGGCCTGCACGACAACGACCCGCCCGCCGGGCTCTTTGGGTTTCTCAGCTTCGGCAGCATAGGCAGCTTGACTTGCAGCCACCAAGGCTGCACCCGCCGCCAGAGCCATATGTATCTTGCCTAACCGCAAGCTCTTCATTCTCATGATTCCCCGGTCGTGACGCATGAGACCGCTCGTTGCCCCTGTCACCGGTGTTTTCGTGGCTGTTTTGTCAGCATTCTTGAAGAATCATTCCGCTGCAACGCGTTGTCGCCGAATTTATGGCATTTCAAGCAAAACAAGAAAGCGCTTTGTCGCATGCAGTCGGAGCGAGCCACGCTCGCATCCGCTACGCAGGGCAAATGCGCAAGAGGATAGGTAAAGCCACGGTATATCCCCGCGAGCACGTGGCGCTCGCGGATGATTTCGGCTGTTCCTCCTGCATGGAACTGGACCGGCGGCTCGTGCACTCGCCGCAGCAATGGACCTTGGCAACTACGAGCACTAACTGATCGGTGGGCAAGAGCCGTTCCAACATGCAGCATAACGGCCAAGAATAGCTCCAGCGGCGCCAAATACTCCCAACAATACGACTAAAATATGTACATGAGTTGCCTCTCGAATGACCTCATCGCAGCAGGGCGACGCCGATCCGCCGGCAAATCCGGCGCAAGAGTCAGGCACACACGAAAATCACCCCGCGTCCAATCCTCAATCGCGCCCCAGCAACGATGCCGTCCACATACTTCTTATCTCAGTAATATTAGCTTCGACCGTGAATCGTAACATCGTGACAGGACACCCCGGTGGTCCGACCCTGACATTCGCATCCGCGAATGTCAGAGCGAGTCGGCCCCCAAGGCATTTATTTCGTGGATAAAATTGTCCTGACGCTTGGGTACCAAGCGTCAGGTTTTATCCACTAGCGGCGGTGGATTCGGCACCTGTCCACATGTTGAGAATATCGGACCAACCTTCACTCCACAACCTAGCGCCAGAACATTGCGGAAACGCCGGCCAATATGTTCTCGACTGTCGTATGGCACCTGTACAAAGCTCTGCCAATTGGCTTTGATGTCCCTAACCTCCACGGGCTCGAGACCTCGATAAGCCAAAGAGTTTGACGGGTCGCGGACCTGCCTAGCCTCGAATTTCGGCATGCTGATGAAGGTAAGATCATGACCCAATCGTTGCATGACGGCCCGCGACGCATTCTCTGCGTCTTTCCCCGTTACACTTCTTCCTTTGCCACTTTCGAACATTCTTATGAACTCATGCCGGGCATCAAGGCCTGCATGCCGCCGCAGGGCCTGCTGGTCATCGCGGCGAGCCTGCCGAAACATTGGCCGGTGCGCTTCATCGACGAAAACATGGTCGAAGCAACCGACCATGATTTCGCCTGGGCCGACGTTGTCTTCGTGAGCGGCATGCATATACAGCGGCGGCAAATCGACGATATTTGCCGGCGGGCGCATCGTTATGACAAGCCTGTAGCCCTCGGCGGCCCCTCGGTTTCCGCGTGCCCGGAATATTATCCCAGTGCCGACTATCTCCACATTGGCGAGCTTGGTGATGCAACCGACGCGCTCATTGCGATCCTCGCCCGCGACATCCGCCGTCCGGCCGCGCAGGTCGTGCTGACGACCGAGATACGCCGCGACCTCACCGAATTTCCGCTACCAGCCTATGAGTGCGCCGAGATCGGCCGCTATCTGATCGGAACCATTCAGTTTTCGAGCGGGTGTCCCTATCGCTGCGAATTCTGCGACATTCCCGGACTTTATGGCCGCGTCGCCCGCGTCAAGGCACCCGCGCAGATCATTGCCGAACTCGACAAAATGGTCGCCTGCGGCGTCTTCGGACAGGTCTATTTCGTCGACGATAATTTCATCGCCAATCGGGCCGCCGTGGCAGACTTACTGCCGCATCTCATCGCTTGGCAGAAGCGCACTGGCTACGCGATCACCTTCGCTTGCGAGGCAACGCTCAACATTGCCCGACATCCCGAGCTTCTCGCACAGATGCGAGAGGCCGCTTTCGACGTCATATTCTGCGGGATCGAAACGCCGGAGCCCGAAGCGCTCAAAGGCATGGACAAGAAACACAATCTCGCCATGCCGATCCTTGAATCGGTTCAAACGATCAACGCGCATGGCATGCAGGTCGTCTCGGGCATTATTCTCGGTCTCGACACGGACACACTCGACTCGGGTCGAAGGATTCTCGATTTCATCGAACAATCGAACATTCCGATGCTGACGATCAACCTCTTGCAGGCGTTGCCGCGCACGCCGCTTTGGGATCGTCTCGAACGCGACAACCGGCTCGATCACGACGAGTGCCGCGAGTCGAATGTACGCTTCCTCATGCCTTATGACGATGTCGTCACGATGTGGCAGGAGTGCATGGCGGAAGCATATGATCCCGAGCGTCTGTTTGCCCGCTATGAACGTCAGATGCGCGCGACTTGGCCCAATCGGTTTCGGCCGCCGTTGAGCAAAGCGAGATGTTCGCCGGCAAATCTGCGCCGCGCCGCCGTCATGCTCGGCAAAGTGCTCTGGAAGGTCGGCGTGCGCGGGGACTATCGTCGCCCATTCTGGAAATTTGCACTGCCGCGTCTTTTGCGCGGCGAGATCGAAGCCATTCTCATGGTCGCCATGCAGGCGCACCATCTCATCATGTTCGCACGCGATGCCAGCGCTGGACGCGGCAATGCCTCGAACTATTCGCCGAAATTGCGGCTCCTCGAAGAGCCTGTGACGCAATGAATTTAGGACATCAGATATATCCGATGTCCCATGAAGAATTTAGGGCATCGGATATATCCGATGTCCCTTGAACAAGCGGGGCGTCCGCGCCTCAAAAATCATCATCGCCGTCGGCATCCTGCGTCGGAGCCGCCGCCATATCTTCCGCGGCTACGTCTTCCGCTGCATCCTGCATGCCGCCTTCACCCTGCCCGTCGTCCGTATCCGGTTCCCCTTCGGCGAGACAGAACTCCTGAGGACTTTCGTCCAGCGGATCTTCGTCCTCCGCCAAAGCCGGATCATCGGAAGGCAGCGGCACTTCGAAGCCGGACGGCAGTCGGCCATCGAAGAGGCCTGCACCCTTCAGTTCTTCGAGCCCGGGCAGATCGCCAATCGCCTCAAGGCCAAAATGCAAAAGGAAAGCTTCAGTTGTCCCGTAAGTGACCGGCCGACCCGGACTCCGGCGCCTGCCGCGCAGCCTGACCCATCCGGTTTCGATGAGCACATCCATCGTCCCCTTCGAAATGGCGACCCCGCGTATGTCTTCAATTTCGGCGCGGGTGACAGGCTGGTGATAGGCGACGATCGCCAAGGTCTCGAGCGCCGCGCGCGACAATTTCCGCGGCTCCGTTTGGTCGCGCGACAGGAGCCAGCAGAGATCGCCCGCCGTCCGGAACAGCCATTTCTTACCAATACGTACGAGATTGACACCGCGCGGCGCATAATCGGCCTTGAGCCGCGCCAGCACTTCGCTCGCGGCAACGCCATCCGGCATCCGCCGGGCGATCTCCGCCTCTTCAAGCGGCTCGGTAGCGGCAAACAACAAGGCTTCGGCGATCCGCATCGCCTCGCCAAACAATGCTTCTGTCGGATTGGCTAAATCCGTCTCGTCCGAGCCCATCGCATCCATGCCGCCAGATGCTCGCGGAAACAGTCTTGCGACCTCAGCCACGCCCCATTCTCCTCAGCCCATCCCGGAACATATGCCTCGACCCGCACGCCGCGACCACGTCATGCCGCCTCGCCCGGCGCTTCTGATTGCCGCCTTTTGATCCAAATCGGCGCGAAGGCTCGGTCCTGACGCAGGCTAATTTCGCCTTGCCGCACCATTTCCAACGCCGCTGAAAGCGCCGATGCACGGACGGTGCGGCTCGTCTCGGGGCTCGTGCAATAGGCGGTGAGATAAGTATCGAGAATCGTCCAATCCAGCACATTGCCGGCGAATTTCTGGAGAGCTTCTCGCGCCTCGGCGAGCGACCAGACGAAGCGCGGCTTGAATCTTACGCGCGACAAAGCATGCTTCTGTCTTTGATGTGCATAGGCGGACAGAAGATCGTAGAGGCTCGCCTGCCATTGCGGCCTGCGGCTCACCTCAATGCCTTCCGGCTGCCCACGCAGGAACATGTCGCGCCCGAGCCGCGGCCGGTTGACGAGCGCTTCGGCCGCGGCTCGAATAGCTTCGAGACGCTGCAACCGAAAGGCGAGCGCAGCAGCCAGCTCCTCGGCCGGCGGCTCTTCATCCTTTTCCGCATGCGGCAGCAGGAGACGGGATTTCAGATAGGCGAGCCAAGCGGCCATCACGAGATAGTCGGCAGCCAGCTCCAGACGCAGAGACCGCGCTTCCTCGATGAAGGCGAGATATTGCTCTGCCAGCGCCAGGACCGAGATTTTGTGCAGATCGATCTTCTGCCGGCGGGCGAGTTCAAGGAGCAGGTCGAGGGGACCTTCAAAGCCATCGACATCGACCAAGAAAGTCGTCTGAGCCTCTATCTCGGGTGCTACTTCGAATGGCAATTCCAAAGGCGAATCACTCAACTTATGCCTCGCAACCAAGGCTTTTGCCGACTCTGATCCGATCAGGCCGCGATCGCAAGCGCGGTCGCGATCTCCGCCCAGGCTTCCACAGGATCGAGGCTCGCCGGCCCTGCGGCAGGTGCTTCGGCGCAGCGCGCCAGCG
>DAIESR010000472.1 GCA_027346205.1 Beijerinckiaceae bacterium | reverse complement strand
CACCGCTCGCCAGATCAAAGGCAGAGTGCGTACCTTTTGATCCTGGCCTATCGGTCGCCCCGCTGCTAGCGGCCAGATGCTTTCACCACGATGCCCACGATGGGACCAAGCGGCCGCAGGCCATCCGCTCGGCCGAGCGCTGGAGCATAAAGGCTCGACACCGAGCCATCGAGATAAAGCGCATTCGGGCAGTCGAGGCGATCCCGAAACAGGCTCGCGAAGCGATAGAAAGTGACAGGCTCTTCGGAAATCGCAAAAATGACCCTGTGGCCGTCGCGGACGCCGACGCCATTGCGGATCTTTCTCGACGTGCCATCGGCCCGGATTTTCGGATGAATGGCTCCATTGATGACGAGCATCGGCCCCGATTGCGTCGCGTAATCGGGCTTGAGGCCAGATTTGACAAAGTCGGAGGTCGTCATGACGCCAGCGGCGTGGCCACCGAAATAGAAAATCCCATTCGGCTTCAGATGGAAATTGCCGGAGCCGTCTCTTTGATTGACGTGCCGCATCATCCGATGGGCCTCGACATAAAGGCCGACCGGACGGAGATTTTCTTGAAACATGCCGGCATTCATGCCGAACAGCAGCTTTTCGCCGCGCTGCCTCAGCGCCTCCTCGAGCGCGCCAAATCCGCCATAGGGCTTGCCATCGGCGCCCGCGAGAAAGAGCCGCATTTCCGCGGAACTCTTATTCTGGCGCATGTCGAAGGCACATACCACATAATGGCTGTCGCCGTCGGTGACTGTGCGGCAGTTCACTGGCGCGGCAAGGGCCGCCTGCCGCAGCGGTCCCAAGAGCGGCGCGAGGAAAAGGAACAGGCAAACAAGGATGAAGAGCCCAAGAAACGCGCGCCGTCGCGGCAACGCGCGGCATGCGCCAGCGGTCCCAATCGAACCGCTCCGCGCTTCGCCGATCAGATTCCTCTTGATCAGATGTGTTTGTTCGGATTTTGCATGATCCATCGCTGTTTCCGCAGCCGTGGGTTCGCCGATCTACTGAGGAGTGCACCGGAGTGCGCCCCATGCGATGAGAGGCACGAGACTCGCTAAGATTCTCACAAAAAGTCTTCGCCGGCAGCGAAGTCAAGGAGATGCTGTTATGCCCCATTCGGTCAAGGAGGCGATCGATGCCATCGCCCGCGGCGAGATCGTCATCGTCACCGATGACGACGACCGCGAGAATGAAGGCGATCTGATTTGCGCCGCGTCGCTCTGCACGCCGGACAAGATGGCCTTCATCATCCGCAATTGCTGCGGCATCGTCTGCACGCCGATCACGGCGGAGGACGCCAAGAGGCTCCATCTCCAGCCGATGGTCGCCAGCAATGACGCGCCTCACAGCACCGCCTTCACCGTCTCGGTCGATGTCCGCCATGGGCTCACCACCGGCATTTCCGCCGAGCAGCGCACCAATACGGTGCGGGCGCTCGCCAACAGCAATATCGGAGCTGGCGACTTCGTGCGCCCCGGCCATGTGTTTCCATTGATCGCGCGCGACGGCGGCGTTTTGATGCGCTCAGGCCATACAGAGGCCGCTGTCGATCTCTGCCGGCTGGCGAAACTGCCGCCCGTCGGCGTGATTTGCGAACTTGCAAATGACGATGGCAGCGTGATGGCGGGACCGCAAATCGATGCTTTCGCGGAAAAACACGGACTGAAGCGGATTTCAGTCGCCGATCTCATCGCCTATCGGCAATCGCGCGAAAAACTCGTCGAGCGGGTGAAAGTCTTCCCGGTGCAAGGTCTTTGCGGACCTCTGACCGGCTATGCCTATGTCACGCCCTTCGACCGCGTCCAGCATTTCGCTTTCGTCGAAGGCGAGATCGGTGATGGCCGCGACATGCCGGCCAGGCTGCATCGCGTCGACATCCTCGCCGATGTCATTGCCGGCGGTGAATCGATTCGCAAGACATTCGCGCAGTTCAAGAAGGAGGGCCGCGGCGTCTTCGTCTTTTTGCGCGACGGAACGGCGGGGGTCCCTCTCACCGTCGCCGGTGCCGAGGAGCTTGATTCGGAAGCTCAACGCACCAAGGAATGGCGCGAGATCGGCCTCGGCGCGCAGATCCTGCAGGATCTCGGAATCTCCTCCATCCGCCTGCGCACCTCGGCCCCGTTCAAATATGTTGGCCTCTCGGGCTTCGACATAGAAATCAGCGCCTGTGAGCCGCTGGAGTGACGGCTGCACAGGCGGCTGGCTGCCACGGCTTCACTACCGTGGCATGTGGCCCATCAAGGTCAGCACATGGGCAGCAACGGAGCGGGCCAGCCCTTCGAGATCATAGCCGCCTTCGAGCAGCGAGACGACGCGGCCTTTGCAATGCTTGTCGGCAATATCCAGCAGCCGAGCGGTGATCCAGGCGAAATCCGCTTCGACGAGATTGATATTGGCCAACGGGTCGAGGCGATGCGCATCGAAGCCGGCCGAAATAACGATCAGATCCGGCCGGAACGCATCGATCCGCGGCAAGATCACCGTTTCGACCGCCTCGCGGAAAGCCGCACCGTCGGCACCGGAACTCAGCGGCGCATTGACGATATTGTCGAATTCGCCGCGCTCGTCGCGCGCGCCGGTGCCCGGAAACAGCGGCATCTGATGCGTCGAGCAATAAAGCACATTGCGGTCGGACCAGAAGATGTCCTGCGTGCCATTGCCGTGATGGACGTCGAAATCCATGATGGCGACACGCTCGGCTTTATGTACCGCTTGAGCTTGGCGGACGGCGATCGCCGCCGTGTTGAAGAAGCAAAAGCCCATAGGTGTCGCCCGCTCGGCATGATGACCCGGCGGCCGGATGGCGACGAAAGCATTATCGACATTGCCGTGCATCACAGCATTGACGGCCAGCACCGTCCCCCCGACGGCGTGCATGATAGCGTCAATCGTGCCGGGACTCATGATCGTATCCGGATCGACACGGATAAGGCCCTCGGCGGGCGCCGCTTTTTCGATCGCATCTACATATTCCTGCGGATGAACGCGCAAGATCGCTTGATGATCGCCGCCCGGCGCCTGAAGCCGGTAGAGCGACTGAAAGCTTTCATGGCTGAGCACCTGCTCGATGGCCCGAATCCGGTCGGGTCTTTCGGGATGGCCCGAGCCCGTATCGTGGTTCAGGCTCGCGGCATGACTGAGGACAAGGGTTGGCACGTGGTGTCACTCGGATGCGGAAAGAGAAAGGAAGGAAAGGAGCCGGCCAACGGCCGGTTTCTGCTTTGGATTAGCTCTTAGCGGGACGGAACACAGCGAGCAAGAAAAGCATTAAGACAAGAGACCGGCCATAATGCGCGGCATTTTGGACTGTATCGAGCCAGAACCATCTTGCTCGAACCTGCTCGGCAAGAGCTTGCGCTGCACGAATCACCGGCGAGGCCATGCGCAAATCGGGCCGGACGTCCGTGCCGCGACATTCGCATGGCTGTCGGCCTCCCGAATTTGTCGGCGGCTTCCGCGACAAGTGTCTTCTTGCAGCATTTGCCCAATCGATAATTGTTTCATTTGCGCAACAGATGTGCGGCTTCTCACAGCGGGATTCACGCGGAGATGGCAAGATCGCGGCCAATCAGTTAAGCGGATTATTATACTTGGGGGCAAAGAAAATGCGGTTGCGAGCAGTCAAGACGATAGGGGCCATCTCTCGTCATTCGCTAAAATTGGCGTTACCTTTACTAACGCTCGGCTTGGCCGGCTGCGGCTATTATGACAGCACGCCGGACCCGGCGCTTTCGGCGCGGGACAGCGAATATCTCGCGCTTGCGCCCAAGGCAGAGATCAATCCCGAATTCGGCCGCTACTTGGTCGACGATCCGACCGGTCAGCCGCCCGGCACCATCGTCGTCAACACGAAGACGCATTTGCTCTATTACGTGCTGCCCAAGAAAAAGGCGATCCGTTACGGCATAGCCACGGGCGCCGGGGCCTATGGCTGGACCGGGGTTGCGAGCGTGGGCCGCAAGCAGGAATGGCCGCATTGGATGCCCCCGGCGGATATGGTGGAGCGTTGGCCGCATCTGCAACCGACCGCCAACGCCGGCGGCCTGCCCGGCGGGCCGGAAAATCCGCTCGGCGCCCGCGCCCTCTATCTCTTCCAGGGTAATAAGGACACGCTCTACCGCATCCACGGCACCAATGAGCCGGACAAGATCGGTCAGGCGGTTTCTTCGGGCTGCATCAGAATGCGCAATATTGATGCGATCGACCTTTACAATCGCGTCAAGCTCGGCACGCGCGTCGTCGTCGAATAAAGCTGCGACGGATCAAAAGCGCCTGCCATGTTTGGCAGGCGCTTTATGCTGATTGCCTTTTCCGGCAATATCGCTTGCCCGTGTCGCTTCGGACAAAACCTATCGTCAGGCGATCGTCTGGTCCTTGCCCGGATGACCGATCGTCACCTGCACCAGCTCCGGCGGGCAGAGAAAGCGCACCGGCAGAATCGACGTGCCCAGACCCGCCGAAATGATCATATTGCGGCCATCCTCGACAATATGACCATAGATGTAATCAGTTCTCCACCGGCTATCGAGATAGGCAGTGGTGATGAAGGGCAGATCGACCTGACCGCCATGGGTATGGCCGCAAAGCGTCAGAGCAACGCGTTTCGGCACCTGGCGGAAGATGAAGGGCTCATGCGCGAGCAAGACAATCGGCGCATCATCGCTCACTTGGCGTAATGTTCCAGGAAGATCGTCGAGGCCCTTGAAAGAATTGCGCCCGATGCGCCCTCCCATCTGATCCGCCAAGCCAGCAACCCAAAAGGGAGCGCCGTTCTTCGTCAACCGGACAGCCTCGTTTTCCAGCAATTTGATATTGGCATGATGGAGCGCTCGGCGAATGCTCTCGCCTCCGTCGCTGCGCATACCGGGCAGCGCGCCATGCCACAAATCATGATTGCCGAGAATCGCATAGACGCCGAGCGGTGCGCGCAAGATCGAGAGGGCTTCCCCCCATTGATGCGGATAGACCGCAGCGCTGACCATCCTATGGCCGGCATTGAAATCGCCGAGAATGAAAATAATGTCCGGCTGCAATGCATTGGTGAGTTCGGCGATCCGCCGCACGCGCGCAGCCGACATCAAAGGCTCGCAAGCATGAATATCGGCGATGACAGCCGCCTTAATGGCCAATCCTTCCGGCCAGTCCGGCGGTGTCACATGATATGATGTCAGGTCGAGCCGGAAGCCCGGCTCTATGGCGAAAGCATAGGAGCCGAGCCCGAAGGGCGTTACCAAAAGCGCGCCGGCACCTTGCAAAAAACGCCGGCGAGTGACTGGGAACATGGCATTCAACCGAGTGCGTCTCGTGCATGAGTCGGAAAAGCTGGCGGATTCGTCAAGCGCACACACCTAATTCGAATATGAACCATTTCCGACGGATTAGAGCATGTTCCGGAAAAGTTGATAGACTTTTCCATTATTTTAGACGTCGAATATATCCGATGTCTCGGGAATGAGAGCGGCTTCGAACCGGTTTGGTGTGGCCATCAAGCCTGAAACCGCTCCAGGCTCTTCATCCGTTTCTGCACGCAAGGCTGGGCAGGAATAAGACGAAGCCGTGCACATCCTTCGTTACGCGGCAATATCCTTTTTGTCCGGAACCTTGGCAGTCGGGGCACTCGGCTCTGCACGTCCATGCGGCTTGCCGGATGTCACTTCCAGCGCCGCGGCCACCGCCGAGATCCCAATCTCGCGATAAAGTCGCAGGAGAAGGTCGCGGTCCTCGCCTTGTGAGGCGCCGGGATGCTGCGAAGCGGCTTTATCGGTCATGAAACGGCCCTGCCCTTTTTGAATCTCCCGAGAAAGCCGGGAGGCCCGATGCTCTCCCCAGCTCCGGCCTGACACGGGGCTCGCAGAGCTTCATAATAGCTCCCTCGATGCGCCTGTTCCCGTCGGGCATTCAACATTGATCCTCGCAGTAAATAGAGCGTTTACAATTTATCTAAACAACGTGTGATTCGTCGGCGGCGAAAGCGGTGCCAGACCGAGACTCCTTGGTATAAGATCGCGACCATGCCTTGTCGGAATCTATGCCCAGTTTCCGGAACAGGCTCTCGATAATCCGGCTCGCGACCCGCCATGCGGCATTTCATCATCGAGGAACCTTATTCCGATAGCGCCTTGTGGAGCCGGCGCCTCGCCTTTTTTGCGACTGCGGTGATCCTGACAGGGCTCGTCCTCGCGCGCCTCGGCCTCGATCCGACGGCGGTACTCGCCGTGCTCGGATCTGCGATCGTCATTGCCTGCCTCGCGGTTCTGTGCGCTGGCGCAGCCGCGATCGCAATCTGGCGGACCGGCCGCAAAGGCGTCGGAGTGCTGCTGAGCAGCGCCTTTATCGCGGCCCTGACACTCGCCTATCCGACCTATCTCGCTTTTCAAGCCGTCCGCCTGCCGCCGCTGCATGACATCACGACGGATGTCGATGATCCGCCGGCCTTCTCGCTGTCACACGTCGCTCTCGCGGCCCGCAAAGGCTTCGTGCCGCTCTCGGTCGCACCGGCCTCGCGGCAGCTTCAGCTCGACGCTTATCCCGATGTCCAGCCAATCATCCTCGATCTCGATGCCGACGACGCCTATCAAACCGTCCTGCATACGATCGCCGCGTTGCATTGGACCCTCGTCGAGGCGCGCCCGCCCGGCGGACGCCTCGGGCTTGGCCATGTCGATGCGATCGACCGTAGCTTCGTGCTGGGCTTTCCCAATGACATCACGATCAGAATTCGGCCGCTCGCCGGGCAGACGCGCATTGATGCCCGCTCGGTCTCGCGCATCGGCCGTCATGATTTCGGCGCCAATGCCCAACGCATTCTGGCCTTCGCAGACGAATTGAAATCAGAAGCTGAGCAGAAATGATCAGATGAGGCGGTACGCCACGCGATCTGCCACCGCTTCTGTGCCGACGCGCCCGCGGGCGGCGAGATCGTCGAGATGGGCGAGCACAGAAAGGCCGGCCGCGCGGTGGAGCGCAGGATCGAGGCCGCGATAGATCGCGGCGACGAGATCGGCCACCGTCGCCTCGCCTCTGCCGAGATGGGCGAGGATCGCAGCTTCGCGCCGGCGGCGATGCCGGATGAGCGCTGCGAGATAAGCCTGGGGCTCTCGCACTGCATTGCCATGGCCAGGCCAATAGATCATCTCGGCCCGGCGCTGGAGCTTTTCGAGCGAATCAATGTAATCGCTCATGGCGCCATCCCCCGGGATCACCACGGATGTCGCCCAGGCCATGACATGATCGCCGGAGAACAGAGCCTCCTCCTCCGCCAAGGCGAAGGCGAGATGGTTGCCGGTGTGGCCGGGCGTTGCCACCGCCTGGAGTGAGAAATCCCTGCCAACGATAACATCGCCCTGCTGCATCACCGTATCCGGCGCATAGGTCTCGTCATGCGCGGAATCGAGCACCTCGCCGGCTTCGCTTGCCGGCGCGACATAGGCCGCGCAGCCGATGATTTTTGCCCCGGTCGCAGCCTTGAGCGCAACAGCAGCGGCGCAATGGTCGCGATGCGTATGGGTGACGAGAATATGGCTGATGCTCTCGTGCCGAAGCGCATGGAGCAAGGCGTCGATATGCTCAGGGAGAGCTGGACCAGGATCGATCACCGCCACTTCGCCGCTGCCGACCACATAGCTGCAGGTGCCGGTAAAGGTCATCGGCCCTGGATTGCCGGCCAATATGCGACGGACTCGCGGCGACATCCGTTGAAGCTCGCCGGTCATGCCCGCAGACGAGCGATCGAAGGAGATGTCGTCCGCCTGATCCTCACGTTTCATGCTGCCTGCTTGCCGTCGCGCGCACGCGCGGCATTACGGAGCACTATCTCCGCCAGCGAATGATAGAGACTGCCGCGGCAAATCGTTTTCGATATCGCATCGGCGATCAAGGCGGCGATCATCAATGGAATGATCATGGCATGATTCTCGGTCATTTCCGACACGATGACGAAGGACGTGATCGGTGTCTGGACTGCCCCTGTGAGATAGGAAACCATGCCGATGAGCGCCAGAGCCCCGAGCGGAACATCGTGAAAAACGAGATGAAGATCGGCCGCCATGCCGGCGCCCACGGCCAGGGACGGCGCAAAAATGCCGCCGGGAATACCGCTGATGGAGGAAAGAACGCTGGCCAGGAATTTCAGTGGCCCGAAGATCTCGCCGCCGGGCGCTGCCCCGTGCACGATCGCGCGCGCCTGCTCATAACCGGTGCCATAAATCGTGTCCCCGGAAACAATGCCGCAAAGGGCAACGCCAAGCCCGCAGAGCATCGCAAAGGCAACGGGATGACGCGAGATGATTTGGCCTGCCCGCCCTGGTAGCCCGCCGGTGAAAAGAATGAGAATGCGGCTGAAGAGCCCGCCAGCAAGACCGCCGATCACGCCGCAGACCGGCACCACCAGCCAGCTCCATCCGAAAGGCAGCACCGCCGACGTCGAGCCGAAATAGGTGTAATCCCCGACGAGGCCGAGAGAGGTGATCGCCGCATGGCAATGCGCGACAGATGCTGCATATGCTGGAAATATCGATATCTCGATCGCATTGACGCATTCTGGAACGGAGCGGAGGTCGTTTTCTCAGTACCTGCCATGCCAGACCTTCGCCTCAGTTAAATTTGAGACTTATGATCGCAGCGCGCCGCCGCGCGGGACATATCGCGTTTTGCCCGCAGGACGCCTTTTCCGAATATTGCTCAGCTTTGGCGCCGCTTGACGAGTTCCGCCAATCGCTCGAAGGCTTCGGCATTGGCGGCTGCTGCGTCGCGCCTGAAAGTGATGATTGGGATCGTACCGCAGAAATTCCGTAGGCTGGCCGCGGTCTCCTCGGGCGAAGCCGCCGAGCCCGGCGTCTCGTTGAGCGCCAAGGCGCCGAGATCGATGCCGCGTCGACGCATGACTTCAAGCGCCGTGAGCGTATGGCTCAGACTGCCGACATAGGTGCCCGCCACGACAATCGGCACGATCCGTAGCGCTTCGATGAGATCGAGTACGGTTGTACCAACGGTGAGCGGCACCATGAGCCCGCCGATGCCTTCGATCAGCAGCACATCCTCCGCCTGCGCGATGGCGCTGCGGCAGAAGCTGACAAGGGAGGCAAAATCGATCGCGCCGTCTTCGAGTCGCGCCGCCATGTCGGGCGACAAGGGCGCAGTGAAACGCCAGGGCGACATGGCGGCGATCGCGGCAAGGCTCGGCTCTTGGCCCAGAGCTTCGAGAAGCAGGGCGGGATCGCTCGACGCTATGGCCTTTTCATCGAAGCCACTGACCACTGGCTTGATGATCGCGACCTTGCGGCCCTGCTGGCGCAAGTGGACCGCGAGCCCCGCCGTCACGAAGGTCTTGCCGATCTCCGTGCCGGTCGCCGTCACGAAAACGGCAGGCATGGCGCAGGCTCGATACGAAAGGGGATGCGCTCCACGACGAGAGTGGCCAAGCGTGCCACATCCGCATCGCGATGCGCGGCGGAAAAGGCGAAGCGTAGCCGCGCCGTGCCTTCCGGCACGGTCGGCGGACGAATGGCGACGACGAGAAAGCCTTCCTCTTCGAGCATTTTCGACGCCGCCAAAGCTGCTTCCGCCGCGCCGAGCACCAGCGGCACGATCGGGCTTTGCGCTTCGGGCAGGCCAAGATGCCTTGTGAAGGCCCGCGCCTTGGCGAGCGGCCTCATCGTCAGTTCAACGTCATTTTCGATAATGTCGAGCGCGGCAATCGCCGCCGCCACATTGGCCGGCGGCAGGCCCGTCGCGAAGAGAAGCGTGCGCGCGCGGGTCTTCAGAAGCTCGATCACTGCCTCCGAAGCGCAGAGATAGCCGCCATAGCCACCGACAGCCTTGGAGAGCGTTCCCATCTGCAAAGGCACGTCCGACTTATGGCCGTCAATGAAGCTCGATCCACGCCCACCCGCGAGCACACCGAGCCCATGTGCATCATCTGTCATCAGCCAGACATCATATTCGGCACATAGCGCCGCCAACGCCTCAACGGGAGCGAGATCGCCATCCATCGAAAAAACGCCGTCGGTGACGAGCAGAGCATGACGGAAACGGGCACGCTCCGCGCCGAGAATTCTCCGGACGTCATCGAGGTCATTATGGTGGAAGATGCGGCATTCGGCCGGTGCCAGCCGGCTGCCCGAAAGAATGCAGGCATGCGCCAAAGCATCGACGAGGATGAGATCACCCTCCCCGACCAGAGCCGGGATGATGCCGAGATTGGCGAGATAGCCGGAGCCGAAGATTGCAGCCGCCTCGCTGCCTTTGAAGCGCGCAAGCCGCTGCTCCAATTCGGCGAAGAGCGGATGATTGCCGGTGACAAGCCGCGACGCGCCCGATCCTGCGCCATAGGCCTCGATCGCCGCGACCGCTGCCGCCTTCACCAAAGGATGCTGCGACAGATTGAGATAGTCATTGCAGGAAAAAGACAGAAGCCTGCGGCCGTCACGAAAAATGATCGGGCCTTCATCCGGCCAAAGCTCGCGGCGCGTCTCAGCAAAATGGCGCCGCAAGGACGCGCCCTCCAATTGCGCGAGCTTGGCATTGGCGAAAGCGTCGAGAGAGTTCACGGACAGGCGGTCTTTCCAATCATTCTGCGCCGGTGTAGCGCTGGTGGCTCCCTCTGGCAATTCCGCCGCCTGGAGCGTTTTCCGACCGGATGGAATCGTCCGGTCGAGAAGAAGACGCTCAAACTCGAAGTGCTGGAGCATGTTCTTGTCGGAAAAGTCGATCAACTTTTCCGACAAGAACATGCTCTAGGTGTGAACTTTCAGGAGGTTGTCCATTCGGCCCTGACCGAGGAAGCTGGAGTTGCGAAGCTTCAGAGTTCGAGGGAGAACCGAATGGACATCCATAAGAATGCCCGTCTGACCCCGCATAGTCGAGCCGAATTGGT
>DAIESR010000162.1 GCA_027346205.1 Beijerinckiaceae bacterium | reverse complement strand
TCGAGTAGCCGGTTGCGATTGTCTTTTGGGAAGCCCTTGCCATTGTCGGTCACGAAAATTTCGGCGATACCCGCTTGGGTCACATCAAGCGACACGGAAATCCGTCCTTGGATCGCTTCGACGGCCGCTTGAGCGGCAATGCCCTCGGTCGCATTCTTGATCACATTGGTGAGGGCCTGCGACAACAGCCTACGATCGAATTGCGCCATGATCGCGCCTTGTGGAAGGCGATCCTCGAATGCGATGTCGGCATGGCCGACGCGCATAAGGAAGATCACCTGGCGCACGCAATCCGTGAGATCATCGTCTACGAGCCGCGCCTTTGGCATGCGGGCAAAGGACGAGAATTCGTCGACCATGCGCTTGATGTCATCGACCTGCCGCACGATCGTGTCGACACATTGATCGAAAATATCCCGATCTGTGGTGATAAGGCGTCCATATTTGCGTCGCAGCCGTTCGGCGGAGAGCTGGATCGGCGTCAAAGGATTCTTGATTTCATGGGCGATGCGGCGCGCCACATCGGCCCAGGCAGCCGTACTTTGCGCAGACACGAGGTCGGTAATGTCGTCGAGCGTCACGACGTAATTCTTATGCGCCCGATCGCCGGGTTCGGTCGTCACCCTGATGTTGAAGATGCGCTCGCGTCCCGCGCGACTCACCGAAATCTGGCCCTGCATCAAGCGAATGTCGCCGCTGCGCGCCTCGGCGAGCACCGGAGCCGCTTCGGGCAACACGGCCTCTATCGGCTGGCCTATGGTGGTGGCGCTCGCGTCGCCGCTCGGCTGGATCAGCCGCTCCGCGGAGGGATTGAGGACGGTTATTTGTCCGCGCGTGCCTATGCCGATCACGGCGACAGGAACGCCGGATAGGACCGCCTCGGTAAAGAGGCGCCGCTCGTCGATGAGATTGCTCGCGGCAATCAGCCGATTCTGCTGCAACCGCAGTTCCGAGGTCATCTTGTTGAACGTATCGCCGAGATGGGCGAGATCGCCTTCCGATGGATCGATCGCCACCTGTACATAGAGATTGCCGCAGGCGACCTGATCGGTGGCGGCGATCAGCCGGCGGATCGGCGCGACGAGGCGGTTGGCGAAGGAAAGCCCGACCCAGGTCGCCGACAGCAGCATGATGAGGGCGATCAAAACATACATGGTCGCGAAGGCGATCTGGATGTTCTGCCTATGGCTGTCGAAGGCATCGTAAAGCGCGATCAGACGTGA
The DNA here is from genome assembly GCA_027346205.1 of Beijerinckiaceae bacterium. Taxonomy (GTDB): domain Bacteria; phylum Pseudomonadota; class Alphaproteobacteria; order Rhizobiales; family Beijerinckiaceae; genus Methylovirgula. Next base: position 1,276 of record DAIESR010000162.1, on the reverse strand, counting down.
AGCCTGGCGCGGAAATTCGACGCTGAAAGGATCAACCGGCCGCGCCACGTAAAGAAAAGTATCAGTGAAGGCGGAGAGCTTGCGCAGAGCGACGAAAGTCCGTCCTTCATCCAGAATCAGGCAGAGCGGCTCGTTCTTTTTGGCATCTTCGAAATCATTGGGCTGCGGCTTGACGATCGATGTGCCGAAGCGTGCACCCGTGTCGACCTTCTCCTCTATCGTGCCGTCTAAGTGCATCATCGCCGCCGCGGTGAAGCCGAGGAAACGGACGCGTGAGGCGAAGAATTCATGGAACAATTGCCGATCGGCCGTGAACATGGTCTTGCCACGGTCGAGATCCGCTGCCGTGAGGCGCGCCTCCTGCAGCAGCGAACGGCATTGGCCCTCGCGGAAGAGCCGCGCCGCATCCACGGTGTTCAGAATGAATCCGCGGACATCATGCATGAAGGCAGGATTGAGCGTGCGTTCGAGCGTCACCGATCCGACCGCCGCCATGAGGATCGCGGGAACGACAGCGATGATCGAAAAGAGGCCGACGATCCGGATATGCAGCCGCGCGCCTGCCACTTGGGCGCGGCGTGCCGCGACGAGACTCCAGGCCTCCGCAACGACGAGAACGAACAGAAAGAAAATGCTGACGACATTGATGAGAAACAGAGCGAGAACGACGAAATCGGTCGGCGGGATCGGCGTATAGCCAGCGAAGATGAGAAAGCTCGCTGTCGCCGCGACGAGCGCAAGGACGACCGCGAAAGGCCCAAGCTTCGAGATCAGTCGCCGCGACCGCTTGCGCACCACGGTCGAACGCTGGGACATCATCGACTTGTGCATCCAGCTCGCTGCCTGGCAAGGTCTTCTGTGGTTGTGTCCGACCGACGCTGCCGACTGTCAGAACGACCACGTTCATTCCTGCGACATCGGATGTATCCGACATCTAAAATCAAAGACTTAGAGTATTTTCGGACGCAAAACCGGTATCTATCTTTGCTGAACATGTTCCAGGTCTGCGTATCTCCCCGCAGGGATCTCCGGCGCTTTTTGCGTCGAGCTGGAAGGCAAGCCAGTCATGGCCGCTGCCCGTCTCTGCACGCCATTTTTCGATCGCATGCACAAGATCAAGAAGGCAAGCAGTCGAGTTGCGTAACGAACACGCTGTTGCAAGAATGCGACATTTCCGGGGCCGACTGAAGCATGACAAAGCAAATAGAGTGGACAGGCCGAGGCATGCGCTCCGGTAAGACAAGCATTAGAGCCGATCCCGGAAAAGTTGATAGAC
>DAIESR010000412.1 GCA_027346205.1 Beijerinckiaceae bacterium | reverse complement strand
AGTTCATGTCTGGCCACCCTTCCGCTTCGTCCTATGCGCGAGGACCTCCATCCGGGCACGTGCGATATCTTCCGGCAAGGTCACGATGAGACGGCCAGGAATACGCAGATCGAGGGCCACAATATCTTTGTCGAGCACATGATAATCGCGCTGCAGCCGATCGAGTTCGGCGACCGCCGCGACAGCGCCCTTTTCGGGGAGCGCGACTTCAATGCCATTCTTCAGTTTCAAGTTCCAGCGCCGTTGCGCGACAAAAATGCCCGCCTCGATCCGGCCGCGCAGACCGCCCGCCGCGTGGAGCAGCGCGAGGTAATCGCCGATATGCGCATTCGCTCCGTCGCCGACGGCGAGAGGCAGCGACAAGAAACGCGCATCATGCAAAGTGTCGATCGGTATGCCGTCGCCAGCGATGATCTGCACCCGGCCATCCTTCTGCCAAAGAGCGATTGGTTTGCGCTCCTCGATCTCGATCAAGAGACGATGCGGATAAAGCTTGCTGACGCTCGCTTCCTTGACGAGCGGCAATGCCTTCAGCTTCTCACGCAGCTTTGCGGCATTGAGAAAGAGCAGCGACTTGGTGGGACTTATGCCCGCAGCGGCGAGAATCTCCTTCTCCGCCAGCTCATGCACCCCGGTAACGGTCACCGATCTGATCCCGAAGCCGATGGAGCGCGCGACGAAATCCGCCAGGGTGCCATGACTCGCGGTGAAAGCGGCATATTGGCCGCCGAGAATTGAACCGTAGAATCCCACCACCGCGAGGAAGACGAACGAAAAGACCGCATTCGCGCCGGGCGCGGTAGCGAGAGAAAGGAGCGAGAACAAAAACGACGTGCGGCCACGATGGCCTGAACGCGTGACAGGCCTCCTCATTTCCACAAGCACGTCGATCGAGGCTCCCGCAAACACCGGAAAGGAGGGATGAAACGATTCAAGAACCTCCTTCAACGGTCGCAGGAGGCGTCTTCCACCATCCATTTGACAAGCTCACCGAACGATAAGCCGGCATGCGCCGCAATCTCGGGAACGAGCGAGGTTTCGGTCATGCCCGGCTGTGTATTGACTTCCAATACGACGAGTTCTCCCGTGCCTGTCGGCCGGTCGTCATATCGAAAGTCAGTACGGCTGACCCCCCGGCACCCCAGAGCCCTGTGCGCCCCGAGGGCCCACTCTTGAACAATTTGGTAAATATTTTCTTTAAGATTTGCTGGAAGCACATGGATCGAGCCGCCTGCGGCATATTTGGCATGGTAGTCGTACCAGCCCCCGTCGGCTGCCCTTATATCTATGACATCATAGGCTTTGTCGCCGATGACAGCGCAGGTGAGTTCACGTCCGGCGACATAGTGTTCGACAAGCACGTCCTCACCATATGGCCAATCCTCCCGCGTCAATTCCTGTGGCGGGTAAGATTGATCCTCGCGCACGATGAGAACGCCAAACGAAGAGCCTTCGCCAAGCGGCTTCACCACATAGGGTGGCGGCAGGACATGCGCTTTCGCGGCAGTGCGACGATCGACCGTCACACTTTCCGCCACCGGAATGCCGGCCGCACGCATCACGTCCTTGGCACGATCCTTCCGCATCGCGAGTGCCGAAGCGAGCACGCCGGAATGTGTGTAGGGGATCTGCAACATCTCAAGGATACCCTGGATGATTCCATCCTCGCCGAAGCGGCCGTGCAGGGCGTTGAAGACGACATCGGGTCGGAGCTTGGCCAAGACATCGGCTATGGTGCGATCGACATCGACGCGCGTCACCAGAAAGCCTTCACTTTCGAGCGCCAGGGCGCAGGCTTCTCCCGACCGCAGGGAAACCTCCCGCTCCGCCGAAAGGCCGCCCATCAGTACCGCGACATGTCTCTGCATTTTCTTGCTTCCTTGCTCGATATACCGATCCAACGCGCCGGACGCCGATCAGCTTCGGGATCCGCGCCACAAAGGTCGATGCCATCGAGGATTTGGAACATGACTTTGCCAAGACATCGGATATATCCGCTGTCTAAAAACGCTGAGGCATCGGCTATAGCCGATGCCTGAAAACGCTGGGATATCGGACACGCTCGATGCTCAATGTCAGCAACGCTGGCAAAGTCCGGCCTGGGCGCGCCGCCCCCCGACGAACGGCAGCATTCAGCGCCGATAAGTCCGGTGATGGCGCTGATGGCGAACCTTATGGCCCTTCAGCCCCATGCCACGGGCGATATTGGGGCCTGCGGCATAGCCGATGATTCCCCCGGCGACTGCGCCGATCGGGCCTGCGACCAGAACCCCGGCCAGAGCCCCGCCAGCACCATCGACGAGCCGTTCCTGCGCTTGAGCGTGAATCGGCAGCAGCATGACAGCGCCTAGGCAAAGCACAATAGGCCATATCTTCATTGTCAAAGCCCCCGTTTCCCGCCGGACCGATTTATCTCGGACCGAATTATCATGGACGAAGGGGTGCTACCCCTCCGTCATCCTT
>DAIESR010000392.1 GCA_027346205.1 Beijerinckiaceae bacterium | reverse complement strand
ACGCTTGAGCAATGTCTTGGGCGTCGAATCCCGCCCGGATTTGCCGCGTCCCGACAGGCTCGGATTGGTCATGAAATAGCGATGCGCGTTGAAGGGCTCCTCGTTCGGCGCCGATATGCGCGCGCTCGATCCATCAGGCAGGACCCGGTAGCTCTGCTGATTGTCGATGAGATTGGCGATCATGATCTGATTGAGCACTTGATCATGCACCGTCGGATTGGTGATCGGCAGCAGCGCCTCGACTCTGCGATCAAGATTGCGTGGCATCAGATCGGCCGAGGAAATATAGACATGGGCGCTGCGATGTGGCAGCCCATGACCGCCACCGAAGGCATAGACGCGCGCATGTTCGAGAAAGCGCCCGATGATCGATTTGACCCTTATGTTTTCTGAAAGCCCGGAGACGCCCGGCCGCAAGCAGCAGATGCCGCGCACGACGAGATCGATTTCGACGCCAGCCTGGCTCGCGGCATAGAGCGCATCGATAATTTCGGGATCGACGAGCGCATTGCATTTACACCAGATCGCGGCAGGCTTGCCGGCGCGGGCGAATTCCGCTTCCCGCGCAATATGATCGAGCAGCTTGCTCTTCAAATTGATCGGTGAGATCGCCATGCGCTCGAGCCCGGCGGGTTCGGCATAGCCGGTGATATAATTAAAGATGCGCAATATGTCGCCGCCGATCACCGGATCGGCAGTGAACAGCGAAATATCGGTATAATAACGCGCCGTCACCGGATGATAATTGCCGGTGCCGACATGGCAGTAAGTGGCGAGCGAGCCGCCTTCGCGCCGCACGACGATCGACAATTTGGCATGCGTCTTCAGCGCGATGAAGCCGAAGACGACTTGCGCGCCGGCACGCTCCAAATCGCGCGCCCAGCGGATATTCGCTTCCTCGTCGAAGCGGGCTTTCAGTTCGACGAGCGCGGTCACCGATTTGCCGGCCTCTGCCGCCTCGATCAAGGCGCGCACGATCGGACTGTCGGAAGACGTCCTATAAAGCGTCTGCTTGATCGCCACGACATTCGGGTCTTGTGCCGCTTGATTGAGGAATTGCACAACCACATCGAAGGATTCATAGGGGTGATGGACCACCAGATCCTTCTGCTTGATCGCCAAGAAGCAATCGCCGCCATTTTCACGCACACGTTCCGGGAAGCGCGGATTATAAGGCCGATATTTGAGATCGGCCCGGTCGACGCCGACGAGTTCCGAAAGCTCGTTCAAGGCCAACATGCCATCGAGGACGAAGATCTCATCAGCAATGACGTCGAGCTCCGCGGCCACGAAGCTGCGCAATTCTTCCGGCATCAGGCTGTCGACTTCGAGACGAATGACGGAACCGCGGCGGCGACGCTTCAAAGCGCTCTCGAAGAGCAGCACGAGATCTTCGGCCTCTTCCTCGACTTCGAGATCGCTGTCGCGAATGACCCGGAACACGCCGGAGCCCCGCATCAAATAGCCGGGGAACAGCGCCTGCGTGAACATACCGACCAGCGATTCGAGCGCGATAAAGCGCAATTCACCCTGTCCGTCCGGCAGCTTGATGAAGCGGTCGATCTTCGCCGGCAGGCGGATCAGCGCCTTCATATATTTGCTGTCGCCCGGGCGCACCATTTCGAGCGCTATGGTGAAGCCGAGATTGGGAATGAAGGGAAAAGGATGCGCCGGATCGACCGCGAGCGGCGTCAGCACCGGGAACACATGCAACAGGAAATAATGTTCGAGCCAAGTGAACTCGGTCTTGCTGAGATCTTGCGGATCGACGAGGACGACGCCGGCCGCTTTCAATTCGCCGCGCAATTCACGCCAGCGGCGCTGCTGCTCGGCGGCAAGGAGACTCACGCGTTCGCGGATCTTGGCCAATTGCTCGGCTGGCGTCAGCCCATCTTCCGAAGGCGCCGAAAGCCCGGCACGGACCTGCCCGCGCAGACCAGCAACGCGTACCATGAAGAATTCGTCGAGATTGTTCGCCGAGATCGACAGAAAGCGCAATTGCTCGAGCAGAGGGTGATTGCGGTTCGAAGCCTCTTGCAAAACGCGGCGATTGAATTCGAGCCAGGACAATTCACGATTGATGAAACGCTGCGGCGAGTGCGCAAGTTCGTCCGGGCGCGCAGCGATTTCGCCGATATCATCCATGACGGGAATTGAAGCAGCGGGCGAAGCTGCGCCCGTATCCGCATGCGCTGCCTCGTCGGCGGCGATCGGCTCGCGATCCTCGTCCAGCTTGTGGCCTTCCGCTTGGACCTGCACCGCATCCTCCTTGGTACGGACGCGGCGAGGCTGCCGATTTATTTTGACGTTAACATGATCCGGCATTGGCTCTCATCCGATCCACTCTAGAGCATGTCCCGGAAAAGTTGATAGACCTTTCCGAATATCTGCAGAAGAGGCACGATCTCGGCGGCTGATAAACATTAGCATTATCGCGTCGTCGGCGCGATGAGCGCCGTCGGCAAGCCACGGTCGATCACATCACGCAAGGCGAAGCCCGATTGAATGCGCGCCACATTCGGCAGGCGCGCCAATTGCGTTTTGTGGATATGCTCAAAATCGGCGATGTCGCGGCACCGCACGACGAGTTCATAATCATCATAACCCGACATGAAATAGCAGCGGATGACAGAGGCGCACAGTGTCACCGCCTTTTCGAAAGCCTCGAAGGCCTCCTCGCGTTGCGAATCGAGCGTGATGCGCACCAGCACGGTGACGGCGAAGCCGAGCCGCTTGTGATCCAGCGCGGCATGATAGCCCATGATAATGCCCTGATCTTCGAGTGTCTTGAGCCGCCTGGCGCAGGCCGTGCTCGACAAACCCACCTTGGGCGCGAGATCGGCCAGACTGATGCGGGCATCGGCGACGAGTGCCGCCAGAATCGCACAATCGAACCGATCGAGTTCCATTTCGCCTGAATCATGCATCTTGGTCTGCTTTATCGGCGTATTCCATCAAATTATCTTCTCTTGTCAATGTAAACGCCGGAAATCGACTTGAAAAGAGGCGTAATTTTAACACTTGTCACCGATTGAGGTTGAACCTGCGGCGGAGGATGAAGAGATGCGCGTCGGCGTTCCAAAGGAAATCAAAGTTCATGAATATCGTGTCGGCCTGACCCCGGAGGCGGCCCGCGAATATGTGGTCGCTGGCCATGAGCTATTCATCGAAACCGGTGCCGGCCTCGGAATGGGCGCTCAGGATGCCGATTATATCGCGGTCGGCGCGAAAATCGCCGCGAGCGCGGCGGAGATCTTTGCCAATGCCCAGATGATCGTGAAGGTGAAGGAACCGCAGCCATCGGAATGGGTACAGTTGCGCGAAGGCCAGCTTCTGTTCACCTATCTCCATCTCGCTCCCGATCCGCATCAGGCGTCGGGTCTCATGGCTTCGGGTTGCACGGCGGTCGCTTATGAGACCGTCGTCGGACCCGACGGAATGAGCCTGCCGCTCCTCGCGCCAATGAGCGAAGTGGCGGGCCGCCTGGCCATCGAAGCGGCAGGGAGCGCCTTGCAGCGCCAGAGCGGCGGCCGTGGCATATTGCTTGGTGGCGTGCCGGGCGTTGCGCCCGCTCGCGTCGTCATCCTGGGTGGTGGTGTGGTCGGAACTCATGCTGCGCGCATGGCCGCAGGCCTCGGCGCTGAAGTGAGCGTGCTGGACAGATCCTTGCCGCGACTGCGCCAGCTCGACGAGCTGTTCCAGGGTCGCGTGCGCACCCGCTATGCTTCCATGGCGGCGATCGAGGCGGAAGTCTTCGCCGCCGATGCGGTCATCGGCGCGGTTCTGATCCCTGGCGCCAGCGCGCCGAAGCTCGTGACGCGGCCGATGTTGAAAGAGATGAAGCCGGGCGCCGTGCTCGTCGATGTCGCGATCGATCAGGGCGGCTGTTTCGAAACCTCGCATGCGACGACCCATGCCGAGCCGACCTATGTGGTCGATGGCATCGTGCATTATTGCGTTGCCAATATGCCCGGCAGCGTGCCGCATACGTCGAGCCATGCGCTCAATAATGCCACCCTGCCCTATGGGCTTGCGCTCGCGGCCGGCGGCCCCGCCGCCATCCTTGCCGATCCGGGTCTGCGCGCCGGCCTCAATGTGCATCGCGGCCACATCACCCACG
>DAIESR010000390.1 GCA_027346205.1 Beijerinckiaceae bacterium | reverse complement strand
TGACCTGGGGTCTCCTGATAGTAGTACTTGAACTGTGCGCTGTGAAACTTGAGATGATCGTTGTAATCATCGAGTAGCACACCGAGGCTCTCGTTGCCATCGAGAGCCTCACGAAGCTCTTTAAGTAGGTTGAAGACAACGGTCTTGTCCGTGTTCCGGTCGCTTACTATCGTGGCCTCGAAAATCATCTGACCGATCAATGCCTTGAACTCTTCGGCATTCTTATTTTGCCATGTGCGTACATAGCCGCGCAAGGTGAAGGAATGCTGGGCCGGCTCGCCAGCCACGGTCTTGTTGGCGACAAAAGTCGAGAAGGGGACGCCCGCGATCTCCACCTGCTCGTAAGCCATGGCATTGAGCTTGGGGATCGTGACCTCGCCGCTGCTCTTGACCTTGCCGAAATAAGTTTGGCTCGTGGCCGGGTCCCAGTCGAAGAACGTCGAATCGTTCACATAGTTCTTGACCAGAAAATAATTCGCATCAGCCACGAATGGAGCGATTTCGGCGATCTCGGCGAGCGAGGCGATCGACGGGCCGAGGATATGGAATAGAGCCAAATTGAACTCACCCGCCTTCACCGCATCGAGAAATCCGACTTCGCGCAGCGCGTGCAAGCTCGTCGTCAAAGCACCGGCCCGCGTGTCCATCACTGTGACTTTCACCTGCGCAGTGTTGAGCGTATCGAGGATGCGCATCTGATCCGGCGTCCGGGTAATATCCACCACTTCCGTCGCATCCGGATGGAAACGCCGCAGAGTCCCGCGCGGAAATTCCGTATCGAAAGCACGCGCGAGCACATTGTTGTCGGCGAAGTAATTCAACATTGCGCGCGCGACAGTCGTCTTGCCGACACCGCCCTTATCCGCCCCGATCACGATCAATGTCGGCTTCATGCGATTGTGTCCTACTCCTGCCACTGATGTGGAAACTGGAGTCGGGGCCGCTGACTTTGCCGTCCCGCCCACACGCTTTAAAGGTTTGTTGTTGTTGCGCGCCATGAAGTATTTATAACATGAAAGACAAGTGTATAAACAAGTTGAAAGACGGAAGCCGTGCGACGGCGTTAAGAAATGGTAGCTTCACCCGGCTCGGACCATCGCGATGCTCGCACCGGCGAAGGGGCAGGAAACGGGTGAGTCGCCCCCTAAATAGGCGTCTGGGGCGCTGTCCCACCATACACCTACTTCGACAAAATGCCGGCGCACGCCTTGAGAGCAGCTTCAGGTCTGATGTCCATCCAAAACCTGAAATATCCATAATTCAATAACTTATAGAATTTTTCGCGGCCGAATGCAGCCGCGGCCAGACGGGCACGCTCGCGACGCGAACGCCTTGATCGTCATGCCTCTTTATTTTGCCCCTATTTATCTTGCCGCTCGGCCACCAGCGAGCTTGCATTCGTGGCCTTGGCCAAAAGCGCATCGACGCGATCGCGCTCGCGTTTGAATTTAACGAGCATCGGGCCTTTGATTTCACGCGTGCGGGCGAGCTTGACCCGCATCGGGTCGACGAAATGCCCGTTCACCAAGACTTCGTAATGGAGATGCGGCCCCGTCGCGAGCCCGCTCTGGCCCAGATAGCCGATGACCTGGCCCTGGCGCACCCGCTCGCCGTCTTTGAGACCGCGCGCGAAACTCGAAAGGTGGTTGTAGGTCGTCTCATAGCCATTGGCATGGCGAAGTTCGATGCGCCGGCCATAGCCTGCGTCCCATCCCGCGGAAAGGACCGTGCCATTGCCGGCGGCGAAGACCGGCGTGCCGATCGGAGCGGCAAAGTCCGTTCCCGTATGCATCCGCGTATAGCCGAGGATCGGATGGAATCGCATGCCGAAGCCAGAGGTCATATGGGCGCCGATCAGAGGCATGCGCACCAGGAATTTGCGGGATGATTTGCCATTCGGATCGTAAAAATCGACAGCGCCGTCGTCTGGCGTCCGAAAGCGATAGTAGCGGAACGTCTCGTTGCGGGTGGTGATCGCAGCGTAGAGAAGCTCTTTGCGATGCTCCGCTGCATCGCCGTCGTCATAGAGAGCCTCGAAAGAGTCTCCGCTGGCGACCGATCGCTGCAAATCGACGTCATTGGCGAAGATGCGGACGAGATCGTCGATGATCGGGCGCGGGAGGTTTTGCTTGAGCGCGGTCTCATAGAGCGAGTTGTAGAGCCGCATCCTATGGCTGTCGTCACTCGCGTCATCCGGCTCGGAACCAGCCTTTGTCGCGCCGGAGTCGAAATTTTCGACGCGGACATAGGTGCCCTGATCGGTAACGGCGACCACCGCTTCCAGGGTCTCCCCGTCATAGACAGAGAGTCTTGCGAGCGACATATTCTGGCCGGACCCGTCGAGATCGGCGAACATCAGCTTCAGCCGCCGGCCTTCGGCAACGGCGGGTTCGCCCTTCTTCGGCGCGAGCGCCGCGACGACCGCCGCGATCGTATCCTTCGGCACCTTGGCAGCATCGAGCACGTCTTCGAGCGTTTCGCCGTGCCGGACGACGACCAGCCGCTCCTCCATTTGCGTGACCTGATGCGGCGGCGTGGTGCGCGGTTCTACCGTCACGTTCTCCGGCACCATGCGCACTTCGATCGACGAAAACGGTGCGGAACTGATCGTCTCGGCGGGATCGGCATAGGCGAGCGCGCCGATCGGATTGGCGCGGCTCGTTTTCATCAAAAGCAGCTGAGCCGGCAGAGCGATGCGGCGGCTCCCTAGCTCAACCGCATTCTTGATCGTTTCGGCGACTTGCGCCTGCACCTCTTCGGGTGAAAGAACGGCCTTTGTCGAAAGACTGCGGACAGGCAGGTCGCGCATCGACCAGGAAACCTCGGCATCGCCCGTCTGCGGTTCAGGTGGCGGAGTCTCTATGGGATTGCGCGCGTCTGCCAAGAGCTTCAACGGATTGAAGCGCGGGACCTCATCGCCAAAGCCGACACCCGCCGTCAGGAGTGTCGTCTCCACATGGGTAAAGGAATGCGTCTTGACGACCTCCCTGTCCCCGACCTTGATGGTGGTAGGCGAGTTGAAAGTCTGCTTCGCGGCAATGATGTCGACGGCCTTGACGAGCCGATCGCCCTTGCGCGGATTGATGCCTGAATCGGCCTGCTTGCGGACGGGGATCGCCACGGAAGGCGCCTCGGCGAAATTCGACTGATGGTCAAGCGCGGCGTAAATGGCCGCCGCGATCAAAGCCGCCCCGCTGAGGCCGGCCAGAATCGTTCCCACCAGCCAACGCGCGGAAACACGCCTCCGGTCGAAGGGCCTGTGCCGTTCCCCATTCACCTCGATCGCAGGTTCGAGGCCCAATTCGGCGATCATCGCCGAACCTTCGGAGCGGCCATAGGCGCTGAGGGTCTGCATCCGCAACACAAGTTCCCGTCGTTTGGCACCCGGCCGAACTTAACCTCGACCTTGCGTTAGGCCAATACTTTTGTCGCGTGGCGCATTCTCACGTCCGTCTCGTCGAGGCGATGCATCTTCGCCGAATTAAAATCATACCGAACGTAAACCGAACGTGATTCTCCCAACGAAGCCCGGGAAGATGGCTCAATTGCGGCGATGGCGGACAGGATGCATAGGTTGACAGCGGCGACCACGACAGTTACATCCATGACTAAGCGCGCGGCCCATGCCGCGTTTTGTCGTTTGAAAAGGCCGTCTCGCAGACCCGTTTGTGGGGCCGGCTTCAACGATAAAAATCCAAGACTGCAAAAAAGCCGGCCGCCGGGCAGTGAATCTGCACGGAAGAGCCGCGATGAACACGAGGCAAAGATGTTCGCAGTGATCAAAACGGGCGGCAAGCAATATAGCGTTGCCGCCAATGACGTCATCACCGTGATGACTCTGGCGGGCGAGCCGGGCGACACGGTGACATTCGACAATGTGCTGATGCTCTCCGGTGCCGGCGAACCGCGTTTCGGTGCCCCCTTCATCGAAGGCGCGGCGGTGACTGGCGAGATCGTCGAGCAGACGCGCGGTCCGAAGGTCATTTCCTTCAAGAAGCGCCGCCGGCAGAACTCGAAGCGCAAGCGCGGTCACCGGCAGGATCTGACGATCGTGAAGATCACCGTTCTTCCCGCCTGAGCCGGGCTTTGGCCTACCTCTTGCTTTCCTAAGCGAGAGAGAGGGCCGCCGGGTATTGCAGATCGGAAGCAGAAGACTAATATCGTTAGTTAAATAGTGGCGCGGGGATTTGCCGGCATGAGCGCTGGCAGAGTGCTTCGCAGCCCGAGGATTCGGACCCGATAGAATGGCACATAAAAAGGCAGGCGGTTCATCCCGCAACGGGCGTGATTCGGAAGGTCAGCGTCTCGGCGTCAAGAAATTCGGCGGCGAGGCTGTCGTAGGCGGCAATATCATCGTGCGCCAGCGTGGGACCAAATGGCATCCCGGCGTCAATGTCGGCCTTGGCAAGGATCATACGCTTTTCGCGCTCACTACCGGCCAAGTGCATTTCAAGTCCAAACGCGGCGGTCGAGCTTACGTGTCGGTCGTCGAGGCCCCGCAAAGCGAGGC
>DAIESR010000160.1 GCA_027346205.1 Beijerinckiaceae bacterium | reverse complement strand
ATACCATCCTTGGCCGGCGCATCCGCAAGGGCACGCTCGTGATGATCGTGCCCTGGGTCCTGCATCGGCACAGACGCCTCTGGAAAGATCCGGACTGTTTCGATCCGCAGCGATTCCTGCCCGGCGCCCGCGAAAACATCGACCGCTACGCCTATCTGCCTTTCGGCGCCGGACCGCGCCTGTGCATCGGCGCCGCTTTCGCCTTGCAGGAAGCTGTGATCGTCCTCGCCGCCATCGTGCGAAACTTCCGGCTTCGTCCCGTCGCCGATCATGTGGTGGAGCCGGTCCAGCGCATCACATTGCGGCCGCGCGGAGGAATGCCTTTGATCATACAGCGCCGGCGTGGCTCCGAATGATGTGACGCTAATCCAGTTAGGATCACATCACATTCTCATGACACCATCTCAGGGCACCCTCTCATGGCCTGCGGGGCGCGTCTCGGCGGCCTCGATCTTCACCAATGCCGGCATCGATGCCCGAGGAAGGCCGAGCGCATGAGGCTCCGGCACGCCATCGCCGTTCGCCCGCGCCATTCGAATGATGGCGGCGCCGATCTCGCTGATGCTCTGCCGCAAGAATGCCTTGTCGTCCACATCCGTGGCCACTGCCCCATTCTGTCGATTGGAAGCGGCGGCGCGCTGAAGTGCGAAAACGCCTTCAAGCTCTTCGCAGCGCTGGCGTGCGACATCGAGTGCGCCTTGCAAAGCCGCATGTTCGGAGCGCAGTTGACCATACCGCTCGGACAGCGCACGCTCGACCTCGCGGGCGCGCTCAGCCTGCTGATCACGCTGAGCCAGAATATGCGTCTCGCGCCGACGCGCATCTTCGAGCGCGGCCTCGTCGACACTCGTCTTGACCATCAAGTTCCGGAGCCGACCAAGATTCGCGTCATGCTCCTGGTGCAAAGCGGCGAGTTCATCGGTTAATTGCGTGGCGCGCCTCGCCTCGGCCTCCAGCCTTTCCTGCAGCTTGGCGATCCTATTCTCGGCGACGTCGAGTTCGTGGCGCATGATCGAGACAACATCGGCCAGACCGCGGGCATGCAGATCTTTTTCAGTGAGCTTGCGCTCGGCCTCGAGCAGATGACGGCTTACATCGCCGAGCCTCAGCTCGAGGCTCGCAACGCGGGCATCGGATGCCGCGAGAGCCGCAAGGCGTGTTTCCGCCAGCCGTTTCATCGTTTCCTGCAAACGGACATGTTCCACGGCTTCAGCCTGCTTGCGTTCCAGCAACCCTTCAGAATCATAGAGTGCTTTGTTCAATGCACCGAGTTCGGCCTGCGCGGCGAGCCATTCCTCCTCCATTTGCGCACGCGCCTGCTCGCCATCGCGCAAGGCTGTGGAATTCATTGCGAGGTCGGCCTTGAGGACCGTCAATTCGGTCATTCGTCGTCCCAGCTCGGCGAGATCGACGGCATGTCTCTCGATCAATTGATCGGCGCGTTGACCAAGGCGGTGGCGCTCGACCGCGAATTCGGCCCGCAGCTGGTCGCGCTCCGCCAAAATTTCATGAACCGAGAGAGGAATCTGCATTTCGAGCCGGCGGCGTGTCAGCCGGTTCGCGCGCCGCCAAAAGGCCGGCGCAAATGCGAGCGCTGCGAGTCCCGCAGAGAGGAACCCGAGCGTGAAGATCATGACCTGTTCGATCAAGCGCTTTGCTCACGCGGAGTTTTCATTCCGAACTATGCCACTCCCGCGCGACAAGATCAAAATCTCCGCAATCCCCCGCAAATTCCGCGCGTTTTCTGCCTCCAGCGCGCGTTTCGCAGCCACCCAACGGCTCAGGCACAGCCTCACGGCGGAGTCTGCGGAGACGTCTGCCTCGGCTCAGAAGGGATTCCAGGTTGGGTTCGGCGTGAATTTCAAATAGCTGACATTGAGCCCGAGCCGCGCACCCACGCCGGAGCGGATGGGCACCACGACAACGTCATTGTCGACGAGCGCCGTCATGCCGAAACCGCCAACCAGATAGGCAGAGCCATCGAGCCCGCCATATCGGCGGTAAATGGCACGTGTCGCCGGGAGATTATAGACGAGCATCATCGTCCTATCGCCATCGGCGCCAGCGTCGAAGCCGAGTGACGGGCCTTGCCAGAAGACTCGGAGGTCACCGGCATTGCGCGTATACATCGTGCCCTCGCCATATCGCAGCCCGCCGACGAAGGCGCCACTCGCCTCCTGGCCGAGGATATAGCCATTGGGCTGGCCCCAGCGGCGGGTCGCAGCCTCGACCACTTCCGCGAGCCCGCGCGAGATCGTTCCGAAGAAACGGTGGCCGTTTTCGACCAGCTCCTGGGGCGAAAACTCGTCGGGTCGTCCCCCGAGGTGGTGCCTGGATCTTCGGTCCGCCCGCGCCGCACTCGACATCGGCAAGGCGAGACAGCCCGTCAGGATCAGAGCCAATTGCAACGCGACGTCGCGGCGTGAAATTGCCCGCATAAGATCCTCCTTGCGAGAGCCGGCGCGCTGCGCCGGCCGTCCTGTGCCACTCAGATTTTCGGCTTCCTTAGTTAAATATTTATTGTTTCATTATGCCGTTTTTGCGCCGGCGTTGGCCGATGCGGCGCATTTATCGCCCCAGGCGACGAACGGCCCATTCTTGAGCCGGTACGCAAATTTGCCATAGCGCAAGGGCTGGCCGGTCTCATCGAGAACGATCCCGCCTGCGGCACGCAGGACCGCGTCCGCCGCTGCCGTATCCCATTCCATGGTCGTTCCGAAGCGCGGATAGACATCCGCCACGCCTTCCGCGACACGACAGAATTTCAGCGACGAACCAGCCGGAGAGCGGTCCTTAATCGGCAATTGCGCCAAAAAGGCCTCCGTCTGCGGATCGGAATGGGAACGGCTGGCGAGCGCGGTCAGCCCGTCGGAGGGAGCCTTGCGGGTCGAAATAGCATGGCGCTGCGCCGGCGGCGGCAACAGTTCACCAGGAGAAACAGTCGCCACGACGGCCTGCGTTCCCGCGATCCAGATTCGCCCCATGGCTG
>DAIESR010000384.1 GCA_027346205.1 Beijerinckiaceae bacterium | reverse complement strand
GAACATCTATCTCTATACGGGCTTCGTCGCGATCGTTGGCGTCTATCTCTTTGCGATGATGGATCGGCGCGTCTCGCAATCCACGCTTTTTGGTAAGACCATGGGCGTGGTCGCCTTCGGGTGGCGTTTGATCCTGACCACAGGCACGGGCTCGATCTTCGGTTTTCTCGTTGCGCGCGAGGCCTATGATAGCGCCATCATGGCGCCGCTTTTCATTGCCGCGTCGTTCCTTTATGGCCTCGCCTTCACAATTCTCGTTCTGCTTATCGCGTCGCGAGAGACACACGACGATCTGTTTGGCGAAGAGATGCTGGACAAATTCCGGGGCCTGTTGATCGTCTTTGCCTTCGCGGTGCTCTATTTCACCATCGTGCATCATTTGACGAAACTCTATGCCACCAAGCATCACGGCGTTGAAACTTTCCTTCTTCTCAGCGGCGGAATCTATCCGCTCGTGTTCTGGATCGGCCAGGTCGCAATCGGAACGATTGCGCCGATTGCTTTGCTGATCATCGGCGGCAAAGGCGCCGCAGCGCGCCGATCGGTCACGATAGCGTCCGTCCTGTTTTTGCTCGGCGGCATCGCGCAAATGTATGTCATCATCATCGGTGGGCAGGCCTATCCTCTGAATTTGTTCCCGGGGATGGTCGTGTCGAGTTCGTTTTTTGACGGGCAGGTGGGCTTTTATCGGCCTTCCCTGCCTGAGGCTCTGTTGGGTTTGGGCGGGCTATCCTTCTCGATGCTGATCGTTGCTATTGCCCTGCGGCTTATGCCATTCCTTCCTCGTTCCTATGCCAAGTGACTGGAGGGGATGACATGATGGACCGTGAGCCGCATCCCTTCGCCCGCTTCATCAAAATTCTCGGTCGAGGCAAGACGCTGACGCGCTCTTTGACGATCGAAGAAGCTGAAGAAGCGATGTCGATGATTATTGCTGAAGAAGTGCTGCCGGAGCAGATCGGCGCCTTTCTCATGCTGCTGCGTATCAAGGAGGAAAGCGGCGAGGAGATCGCCGGCTTTGTCCGCGCGGTTCGCGCCGCGATGAAGCGGCCGGAGCCTTTGCCGGCTGTGGATGTCGATTGGTCTTCCTACGCGGGCAAGCGTCGGCAATTGCCCTGGTTCATTCTGGTTACGCAAATTCTGGCGCGTAACGGCTGGCGCGTTTTCATGCATGGGACAGAGGGCCATACGGCAGGACGGCTCTATACCCGGGAAGCGCTCGCCCGGATCGGCCTGCCAGTCGCGACCAGCTTCGCCGAGGCGGCACGGCATATGGCGGAACGCAATTTCGCTTATCTGCCGCTCGAATACATAAGCCCGAAGCTCGCGGAGCTGATCGAATTGCGGCCGATCCTCGGCTTGCGCTCGCCCGTGCATACGCTGGCGCGCCTGCTCAACCCGTTCGACGCGCCCTGTGCGATGCAGGCAGTGTTTCATCCGGGCTATATGAAGATCCATCGCGACGCGGCTCTGCTCCTTGGGCAGAGTAGAATGTCGGTCTTCCGCGGCGAGGGCGGCGAGATTGAACGCCGGCCAAACAAATCTTGCGACGTCATGACCGTGGCGGATGGTGTGTGCGTCGAGGAGCGTTGGCCCGCCATTCTGCCCGATCCACGCCAGACGAGCGACGAAAGCATGGATCTCGATCGTCTCGACGCGCTGTGGCGTGGAGAAGTCAGTGATGAATATGCCGAAGCCGCGATCGTTGGAACGCTTGCGATTGCGCTGAGAACGATGGGTGTGGAGCAAGATTCTGAGCTTGCCCAGCGGCGTGCGGAATATTTATGGAATCAACGTGACAGGAGCCGCCTGGCGGCGGTTGCGTGACGGCATGGGACGGTTGTTCCTCTCGGCGATCCACAAATCCTCCGGGAAGACGACGGTTACGCTCGGCCTTGCTGCGGCGCTTGCGGCACGCGGACTCTCGGTTCAGACTTTCAAAAAGGGTCCGGACTATATCGATCCGATGTGGC
>DAIESR010000362.1 GCA_027346205.1 Beijerinckiaceae bacterium | reverse complement strand
CCGCTTGTCGGGAAAAGCGGCGCAGGCGTCCCGCAGGCCAGCCAGAAGACGATCGAGAATCACCATCCCGACCTTGAATCAGAAAGTCAAACTCAGCGAAACTGAAATTTCAGATCCTATTCCCAGATTTAGAATTGCTGCCGCGTCATGCGCGGACTTGATCCGCGCATCCATGCGCAAAGCTGGGAGCAGACCTGCGCATCAGACTTTTGCAGGAGCCAACCCATTGAAAACATGGCTCTCGCCGGAATGTGCATCACTCTTGAGATGGGCCAAAGGGTGAGCAGCTTGACTGTGCCATAACTACCGCATCGGTTAACAATCGTCGTACGTGGCTTGTGCTCCACCAGCGAATGCGATGGAGATAAGTGGGGAAGGGCGCGGGGCAAACTATGCACATGCTGATGATGCCGCGACAGGTCGCGAGCGCGACGCTGATCGCGGTGACGGGCTGGATGTGTGGGCAAAGTCGAAGGTCGAGTCGTCAGGAGCGACAATATGCCGATCACCTTTGAAGGACAGTCGCTCACCGGCGGAATATTCATTGTCTCCGGTGCAAGCGATATCGTGACACACGGCGAGGTTGGGGGCGTTTCCTGTGAAATGAACGACCCCACCTGTGTTGGCGCCTCCTTTAAACCATTCTCTGTAAACCTGGAGGGGGATGGATGTAACGGTTGCGTTCCGCAAAAGGGCGACTGGATTCGGATTTCGTCCGTAACGATCCTACTTGTTGATATCACGACGTATGAGTGGTTCCTCTGCGGTGGAAGATGCCACGGCAAAATGACTCGACCCGGCTTCGCGTTCGGCTTCGAAATCAAGTTCGCAAAATGGGTAGTCTGAATATGGGACGAACAAGATGAGGCTGTACACCAGTTCAATTGCTCTTGCGTCCTGTCTCGCCTTCACATCACCGGGACTCGCGCAACGCGGCGCTCCCGGCGCGCAGCCGTTTACTGTCGGCGAGATCGCCACCGGATCCTGTTGGATCGACGCAGCCACAGGAGCGCGCGTTGAGACATATCCTGCGGGGTTCAAACCGGGACTCGACGATCCTAATCACTTTTATCGTCCCGGAACGAGCGATGGGACGGTCACGGGCAAGAATTTCGCGCGTGCCAGCGACGGATCGTGGATCGACGCAGCGACTGGAGTGCGCGTGAACAGCTATCCTGCAGGCTTTCAGCCCGGCCTTGACGATCCCAATCATTTCTACCGGCCGGGTACAAGCGACGGAACCGTTCCCGGCAAGAGCTTTGCGAAGATTCCCTGCCCGCCGCCACCTCAATCGACCGGCCTCCAAACCACCCCCTCCACCTCCTGGACCGGTGGATATCTCGGAGGCGAGCTTGTCAAGAACTGGGGCCGCGTGCGGTCAACCGAAACTCTCGCCGCTACAGGCGCAATCACCAATCAATTCTCGGATTCGGGCGATCCATTCGGCCTAGGCCTCGTCGCCGGATATAATTTCACGCCATGGAACACTAATTTCGTCATCGGCCCATTCGCCTCGGCGGATTGGATGAGGCAGACGATCAATCACAATTTTGCGGGCGGACAATTCCTCGGCAGTACAACGAACTGGATATTTACCGTCGGCGGCAAGGCCGGCGTCGTGGCAACGCCTGGTCTGCTTCTCTATGGGCTTGCTGGTGCGGCCTTCCTAAATCAAAATCTCAACGTCAATTTCGTAACCGCCGCATCGAACAACACGACAACGCCCGGCTTCACACTTGGCGTCGGCGGCGAATATCAGCCGCAATCGTGGATGCTCGCCGGAAGCCCCGTCTCGGTTTTCGGACAGTATCAACACACGTGGTGGAGCACGGCCAATTTTAACACGCCCGCGTCTTCGCCTGCGTTCAACTATTCATTCCGGCGCCAGGACGACACGATTAAGCTCGGCGTTCTCATTCATTTTTCACCGCAACTACCCGCGCCGGTTGTTTCGAAATATTGAGGCTCTTCGCGAACAACCGTCACGTTCAATGCATGAAGTGCCAGAATCAACAAAAATGCTAAGAATCGTCCTATCCGCGCGCAACCCGTCGCCGTCCGCCGCGGTAAAACGCTCAAGAGCGAGCGACAAAGACCAAGTGTGAGGGGGGAGCCGGTCGGGTTCCGTCCTAGCAAAACTGCCGGAGCCCCCATTTACAGATGGGCCATGACTATTTAAGGCGACGACTTAAGGTCGGGGCACACATCATCTTTCCGCGCAGCGACCCAGAGGACATCGGCCATCGCTTCCTCCTCCCAAAACGGCGCTTCGTCGCAAAGCTCTGCGCGGCTCAAGATCGGCACGCGCGGCAGCCCGCTGGCGTTGGCGCAGGCGCATGAGCTGCAAAACAGGCTCGCCATTGCGCATGGGCTCGATCCTGCTCTGTTTCAGATCGAGATCATCAAGACGACCGGCGATGCGATTCAAGACCGGCCGCTGAGCGAGGCTGGCGGCAAAGGCCTGTTTACGAAAGAGCTCGATATCGCGTTGTCCGACGGCCGGATCGATATAGCCGTGCATTCGGCCAAGGATCTGCCGACGATCCTGCCGGAAGATATCGAGATTGCCGGCTATCTCCCGCGCGAAGATACGAGCGATGCGTGGATCTCCAGCAAAGCACCGAACCCGCGTGCTTTGCCATTGGGCGCCATCGTCGGCACGGCCTCGCTGCGCCGAGGCGCCATGGTGAAGCGGCTGCGGCCCGACGTGCAGATCACGCTGTTGCGCGGCAATGTCGAGACGCGGCTCGATAGGGTCATGCGCGGCGAAATCGATGCGACGCTTCTCGCGCTCGCCGGGCTCAGAAGGCTCGGTCTCGCCGAAAAGGCGACAGCGGTTCTCGATCGTGAGGATTTCGTGCCCGCCGTCGGCCAGGGCGCGATCGGCATCACCGCGCGGCGCGGCGATGCAACGGCAGCTGCCATGCTCGCACCCATTCTCGACGCCGCGACGGAGGTGGCGCTATGTTGCGAAAGAGCGCTGCTGCGTGTCCTCGATGGCTCCTGCCGGACGCCGATCGGCGGGTTTGCGCGGCTGCAAGGCGCAAATCTTATCCTCCATGCGATCATTCTGCGGCCGGATGGCTCGCAATTTTTTGAAACAAAGCTGAGCGGCGCGCAATCGGATGCGGAGCGTATCGGGGAAGCTGCGGCATATGATCTTCTTGCGCGGGCACCCAAAGGCTTCCTCGAAGGGTGAAGCACATTTTCGCAAGCTGAAAACTCAGGAAAGATGGCATGCGCATCTTGCTGACACGCGCGCGCGACGAGGCGATCCGCACGGCGGAAAAGCTCGCAGCTCTCGGTCATCAGCCTCTCTTGTCTCCCGTGCTCGACATGGCACCGACCGGTGCGCAATGGCCCTATGGCGTGATCGATGCCGTGATCGCGACGAGTGCCCAGGCCTTCGAGCTCGCGCAATTTCCGCCGGAATGGCCTTTGCCCGAAGCGCGCCGGCTGATGCCGCTTTTCCTCGTGGGAGCCAAGACGGCAGAGGCAGCGCGGCGGTATGGCTTCGAAGGCGAAGTCAGATCGGCGCCCGATGCCAAGGCTCTCGCGGCGGCCATTGTCGATGAGATGCATGTGCCGTCGCGGCTTCTCTATCTCGCCGGGCGCGACCGCAAGAGCGATCTCGAAAGCCGCTGCCAGGAGGCAGGCCTCGATATCGTTGCGGTCGAAATTTATGAAGCATGTGCCGTGGAGCAATTGCGCGATGAAGCGATCGAAGCCATGGCCAATGGCGAGATCGACGCGGTGCTGCATTATTCGCGGCGCAGCGCGGAAATCTTCCTGGCGCTGGCGGAAAGATCGGCCATCGATCCGCGATTTTTCCATCATATGACGATTTCGGCCGATACTGCTGTGCCTTTGCAGGCCGCGGGTCTGCCGTTCGTCGCCATTGCAGCCGAGCCTAACGAACAAGCGATCCTGGCTTTGCTGCCGCATGGCAATATAGCAGGCGACGCCGCATGAATTGTAACGAATATGTAAGATCTACGCTTGCGATTCTGTAGGAAGTTTAACGTCGGCATGTCTTGATCAGATCGTATCTTGCGGTCATCTTTGCGGACCCCGCTTTTTTTGACATGCGGAACGCCATGACCCTTTGCCGGCCCCGTCGATTTTTGATCCTCATAGGCTTGATCCTCTTCGGCGTGGGTCTCGCCTTTTCCATATCGACGCGGCTCTTGGCGCAGGCTGCGCCGCCTCTCAGCGTCAAAGTCGGCTTTCTGCGCCAGGAGCACAGCAGAAATACGATCTCGATTCTCGACATACCGGCGCCGGATGATGGTTTTGCCGGCGCCAAGCTCGCGGCGATCGATGACAATACGACGGGCCGTTTCCTCAATCAGACCTATTCGGTCGAAGATGTGGCGCTCGCGCCCGGCCAAGATCCTGTGGCTGCGCTGCAAACTTTGGTCAGTCACGGTGTCACGCTCGTGCTCGCCGATCTGTCCGCGGCGGATCTCCTCAAACTCGCCGATGCGGAACATGGCAAGGATGTGTTGATCTTCAACACGACAGCGCCGGATGATTCGCTGCGTCAACAAGATTGCCGGCGCAATATCATTCATGTGGCGCCGTCACGCTCCATGCTCACCGACGGTTTGGCGCAATATCTCATCTGGAAGCAATGGCCGCGCTGGTTTCTGGTCAAGGGCTCACACCCTTCAGACGAATTGCTCGCGAAAGCCTACGAGCATTCAGCCAGAAAGTTCGGCGCCAAGATCGTCGCGGAAAAAACCTATGTCGACACGGGTGGCGGGCGCCGCTCCGATACGGGCATGGTGCAGACTCAGAAGCTGATGCCGCTCACGACCCAGAATGCGCCTGCCTATGATATTCTCGTGGCTGCCGACGAGCATCAGGTCTTTGCCAACTATCTGCCCTATAGGACTTGGGACCCACGCCCGGTCGCGGGCTCGAGCGGATTGGTGCCGACGAGTTGGGATGCCTCGATGGACCAATGGGGAGCGCAGCAATTGCAAAACAGCTTCATGGAACATTCCCATCGGTTGATGAATGCGCGCGACAACAATGCCTGGGTCGCGATGCGGATGATCGGCGATGCCGTGACGCATACCAATTCCAATGATCCCAAAATCATCCATGACTATCTGCTGTCGCCGCATTTCGCCATCGCTGCCTATAAGGGCCAAAGATTGACGGTGCGGCCATGGGATCAGCAATTGCGCCAGCCGATTCTTCTGACCGATGGAAGAACCGTCGTCTCGGCCTCGCCGCAGCCCGGATTTCTGCACCAGACTTCGGTTCTCGACACGCTCGGCGTCGACAAGCCAGAAACCAAATGCAAATTCAAATGACATCCCGCCGCAGCCGCGCGAGGATAACGCGTTCTGCCATGCCGGCTCAGAAGACAGGTCTCAGAACAAACCGAAAGTTCGACCCCATGCATTTCGCTTCGCCGTTGCGTGCCGCCGCTCTTGTTTTTTGCGTCTTGCCATTTGTTCTGCCGCGCCCGGCATCGGCTTATACGGCCTATGTCACCAATGAAAAGGGCAATTCGGTCTCGGTCGTCGATACAGAGAAGCTCGCAACGGTCAAGACGATTCCGGTCGGTCAGCGCCCGCGTGGAATCGCGCTCTCGCCCGATGGCACGGAACTCTATATCTGCGCCAGTGACGACGATACGATTCAGGTCATCGATACCAAGACCTTGAAGATCACCGGCAATCTCGAATCAGGGCCCGACCCGGAGCTGCTCATCGTCAGCCATGACGGCAAATATGTCTTCACCTCGAACGAGAATAACAATCTCGTCACGGTGATCGACGTCAAGACGCATAGGCGCGTGTTCGATGTGCCTGTCGGCGTCGAGCCGGAGGGCATGGCCATTGGTCCCGATGACAAAATCCTCGTGAATACGTCGGAAACGACGGATATGGCGCATATGATCGATCTGCAGAGTCGCAAGGTCATCGCCAATATTCTCGTCGACGCGCGGCCACGATTCGCGCAATACACGCCGGACGGCAAGGAACTCTGGGTCTCGTCCGAGGTCGGCGGCACCGTCTCCGTCATTGATCCGGTCAAGCATGTGATCAAAGAGAAGATCAGATTTGCCATTCCGGGCCTCGAGAATGAAGCAATCCAGCCCGTCGGAATCAATTTCACCGCGGATGGCAAGACCGCGTTTGTGGCACTTGGCCCGGCAAATCATGTCGCCGTGATCGATGCCGCTACCAAGAAGGTCGAGAAATATCTCCTCGTCGGTCAGCGTGTCTGGCACATGGCGTTCACGCCCGACGGCAAATATCTCTACACAGCCAATGGCGTTTCGAACGATGTCTCGGTGATCGACGTTGCCGCTCTCAAAGTCATCAAATCCATTCCAGTCGGCCAATTACCCTGGGGCGTAGCGATCGGAAAATAAATCTCGGATCGGCTTTGCGTGAAGCGGATCGGCTCCAGCAGGAGGAACAGCGCATTGATGCAGGATGAAAAGGCTATGCCTGCCAATAGCGCAATCGGAATCCCGGCGCTCGAGATCAGCCACGTGAGCCATTCCTATGGCAAGCGCAAGGCGCTCGACGATGTCTCGTTCCGCATAGAATCGGGCAGCTTCAGCGTGCTGCTCGGCCTCAATGGAGCCGGCAAGAGCACATTGTTTTCGCTGATCACGCGGCTCTATGCGACGCGTACCGGCACGATCGACATTTTCGGCCATGACGTCGGTCGCGACAGCGGCGAGGCGTTGCGCCGGCTCGGTGTCGTGTTTCAGGCGCGCACGCTCGATCCGGATCTGTCGGTCATGCAGAATCTCATCTATCATGCGGCTCTGCACGGTATCGGCCCGAAGGAGGCGAAGCGCCGGGCCGAGACGGTTCTGGCGCAGGTTGTGCTCGCCGACCGCGTCGGCGACAAGGTCCGAAATCTGTCGGGCGGGCAAATGCGGCGTGTCGAAATCGCCCGCGCGCTGCTCCATAATCCGCAGATCCTGCTCCTCGACGAGCCGACCGTCGGTCTCGACGTCAAGGCGCGGGCCGACATCGTCGCGCATGTCCGCAGCCTCGTCGCAGGCCATGGCATAAGCGTGCTCTGGACGACGCATCTGATCGATGAAATCGCCATGACGGATCTGGTCATCGTGCTGCACAAGGGACAGATCCTTGCAAATGACACGGCCGCTGAAATCATTGCGCAGACCGGCACGCCGGACATGCGCCTGGCCTTCGCCAAGCTGACCGGCACCGAACTCGGAGACTGAGCCGGGCCAGGAGAGGCGATGTGCTCTATATCAGATCGCGCCGATGATTGTGGTGTCGCCGATCATGGCCCGATTGGGTGAAAGGATCGGCGGATGTATTTAGGAAGCGTGACATGACTGCGATCGCGACCAGTGACGCGCGCGAGGCTCAGCCTCGCAGAGGTTTCAGCCTGCGGCAATATTGGATCTGTCTGCAAGGGATCGTCTGGCGCGAGGCGCTGCGCTTCCTGCATCAGCGCGAGCGCTTCATCTCGGCGCTGGTGCGGCCGCTGGTCTGGCTGTTTATTTTCGCCGCGGGCTTCCGCTCGGTTCTCGGCGTCTCGATCATCCCACCCTATGAGACCTATATTCTCTACCCGGTCTATATCACGCCGGGCCTCGTGGCGATGATCCAGCTCTTCAACGGCATGCAATCGTCATTGTCGATGGTCTATGACCGTGAGACGGGCAATATGCGCACTCTGCTCGTCAGCCCCTTCCCGCGCTGGTATCTCCTGACCTCCAAGCTTCTCGCCGGGACAGCCGTCTCGATTCTGCAGGTCTATTCTTATCTGCTCATCGCCTATTTCTGGGATATTACGCCGCCGTCGCTTTGGGGCTATGTCACCGTTCTGCCGGCGCTCGTCCTT
>DAIESR010000348.1 GCA_027346205.1 Beijerinckiaceae bacterium | reverse complement strand
GCGCTTTCCGAGGCAGATTGGCGGGAAAGCGCGTCTCTTACAAGCGCTGTTCGGGCTGGCGGGCTACGCTTCGATGACTGATCATTGTGCTGCGAGCATGTCCTCATCAATGAGACATCGGATATATCCGATGTCTAAAATAATGGAAAAGTCTATCAACTTTTCCGGGACATGCTCTAGCGTCCGCGCTTCGCCGTAAACTTGTCGGCTTCGATCGAGAGTTCCGTCGCCCGGACCTCCGCCATGCCAGCCAAAGTCCGCAGGGTAACGCGGGAGGGCACGACGATATGCGCCGGTGCGATCGGCGCGAGCCAAGCCTCGATATCGCGATTTTCTTCCATGAATCGCGTCGACCGCGAATCGATCTTGTGGCCGGCGACGGCTCTATAGCGGACGGCGCAGACCGAAACCGGACCGGAATAGCCTTTGACCGAGACGTCGCGCGTGCCGACATAGTGCATGGCGAGGTCGAAACGGACCACGCCGTCGTAAATCGGCAGGGTGCGGTCGCAGGCCGAAGGGCCGACCAACGGCTTGCCGGGCGGCACGGCCATGATGAGCGCGCTCATCGGATCGAGAATATTGCGTTTGTTTGCTGCGGTGACCGGAACGCGGCCCTCCGTGTCGTCGAAGGGCGGGGAGATATCGACGGCCTCCACGGTACCGGCCGCAAGCGCCATGCGCACGGTCCGCACGGTCCGCGAATTGGCGGCGGTCGTTGCGTAGGCGGTCGGTAGGATGGTGCCTCGGCGGATCAGGCCGGAGGAGGCGAGCGCCATTTTGACATGCGCGATCCAGGAGGCGACGCCGGTCAGCCTCGCATTGAGGTCGATCTTGTAATTCTCCGATTCTATCCGTCCCTCCGCACGCGCCTCGCCGATGTGAAACCCCACGAGGCTCACGGAATATCGTGCCGTCACGGTCTCGGCGCTGGCCGTCGTCGCGGCGAGCACGATGCCGAGGACCGGAACGAGGCAACGCAAATAGGCTGATGGAGTCCAGAGCATTAGGAAAGAACCATGACTATTCGCAGCATAGAATCGTTTGACGGCCAAATCGGCCCGTTTCAAGGCTGTGCTTTACCGCAAATTGCTCCGATTTGGGAGATCACGGTTTTCTCATTCTTCGGCGTGGGCCGACGAAAATCACTCGGTAAAGGTCACTGCGGCCCCGCTGCAGGCGAGCGGACGGCCTGGTTGCGGATGCGCTTCCACTGTGAGAATCCGCGCATCGTCGAAGCCGACAAAATGCGGCTCGGCTGCTGGCGGCATAGCCGTGCCTGCCCGGCGCGGCTCGGCGATCGCCGCTGTTTCGTCGATCGCATAAAGGTCGATCAGAGGGCAGGGGCTGGCGAGCGGTTCGGGCGGGATAAAAGTATTTTCGGCGGCAAGTCGGGAGACGAACACGGCGGAGGCGAGCCCTTCGAAGACTCCAGCCTGTGCTAAATCCTCAGCGACGGCGGATGGGATGACGAGATGTGCATGGCCGGCCTCGTCGCAGCGCTTCAAAAAGGCACGCGCCTCGAAAGGCCCGTCGAGATGCAGGGTTGCACCCGACAGGAGCGCCGCCAATGGCCCGGCAACGAATCCAGCGAATGTCACCGGCGGCAGAGTGCAGAGGATCGGCGTCTCGCGCCCGATCTTCGCGCGCGAGACGAAATCGAGCCCGGCTGCCATCAATGTCGCTTGGTGGTGAACCATGGGCTCGCGGCGGCTGCGGTCGAATGTAATGATCCTGGGTATCTCGGCCGGCGCCGGTTTGCCACGCGCGGGTGCCATATCAGGACGTCCAGCGGCATAACGGAGCAGGGCGCTGGTGCTGAGATCGACGGCGCCGTCGATCTCTTCCGGTCCGAACGTGGCCAGCAATCGGATCGATGGCGCGGCCGCGGCCGCGGCGAAATAAGTCTCGGCGGGCACGGGCGCGCCATAATCCGTCGGGCCCACGAGGGCTGCGGCATTGATCGCGCGTGCATAGGCCGCGAGTTCGGACGGCGGAAGATCGAGCGGTGCCAAGGCTGGCTCGAAGCCGCCGCGCAATGCGGCGACAATGGCAATGACGAGCGAGGATTCGGCGCCGCCGGTCAGGAGAATGCGATCGCCGGGATGCAGGCCGCAATCGCTCAGAAAACGCGCCAGAGTGGCGGCTTGGCTGGCAAGCAGATCATAAGGGACGGAAGTGCCGCGATCTCTAAGTGCGATGCCTTGCGGACGTAGCCGCGCGGCGCCGGAGATCAGCGTCTCGAGACTATAGGCGGCAAAGAGATCGCGCGGCGGATAGGCACGCGCCGCTGGCTGCGGGTTCATTGGCTTTTCCTCCACCAAGTATCGAGCGTGGCATCGCCGATCGGCGGGCCATAGGCTGGGGTCTTGTCCGGCCGGCCGAGCATCGAAGAGGCAGCGATCCATTGTTTCGCGGCATGAAACAATGGCACGATATAAAAGCCCGAGAGCAGCACACGATCATAGGCGCGCACGGCGGTGATGAAATCCTCTTCGGTTCGTGCCGCCAATAATGCGCTGATCAAGGCGTCGACGGCCGGTGATTTGACACCGGCAAGATTGTACGAACCTGGCTGATTGGCGGACACCGAGCCCCACCGCCCGCGTTGCTCATTGCCGGGCGAGGCCGAAGCGAGCCAAGTGCCGATCATGACATCGAAATCGAAATTTTGCCGGCGGCGTTGATATTGAACCGCGTCGACGGCGCGGACTTTGACATCGATCCCGATTCGCGCGAGCGAAGCGGC
Source organism: Beijerinckiaceae bacterium (assembly GCA_027346205.1). GTDB lineage: Bacteria > Pseudomonadota > Alphaproteobacteria > Rhizobiales > Beijerinckiaceae > Methylovirgula. Next base: position 4,220 of record DAIESR010000348.1, on the reverse strand, counting down.
ATAGGCGAGCGCCAAGCGCTCTTGCGCTTGGCTCTGCACCATGATCTCGAATTCGAAGGGGGCGCCATTTTTGACGAGCTGCTCGCCCTTCAATTCATAGCCCGCCGCGGCGAGTAGTTTGAGCGCCCGTTTCGGCCAGATCCGGTCGTGACCGCTGCCATCGGTTTGTGGCGGCCGCCAACGTCCTTCCATGATGTCGGCGCGCACTGCGCCGGGGAATGGCGCGAGCAGGGCGCGTTCCGCAGCACTTGCCGGGCGGCCGGTGGAGGCAAGTTCCGAATCGTCGAAGAAACTCTTGGTGCGTGTATAGAGGCCGCCGAAGAGATTGGCGTTGATCCATTCGAAATCGAACATCATGCCGAGCGCTTCGCGCACTCTGATGTCGTCGAACATGGGCCGGCGCAAATTAAAGACGAAGCCTTCCATGCCCTTGGGTCCGCCGATCGGCATGCTGGCGCGCCAGACGCGATGATCCTCGAGGCCCGGGAAGTTATAGCTCGTTGTCCAGCGCACGGGGCTCGTCTCGGTGCGGAAATCGAGGAGCCCGGCACGAAATGCCTCGAACAGTGCGTTCGCGTCGCGATAATAATCGATTTCGATCTCATCGAAATTGAAGCGGCCACGATCGATCGGCAGATCCTTTGCCCAATAGTTCTTGTCGCGGCGCAGGATCAGCCGCTGGCCAGGATCGACTTCGGTGACGCGATATGGCCCCGATCCGATCGGAATGGCGAGGCTCGCATTGTCGAAAGTCTCGGGATCGGTATGGCGACGCGACAGAACCGGCATCAGCCCCAAGGTTAGCGGCATTTCCCGATCGTCTATGCCGGGAAAATCGAAGCGGATGGTTTCCGCATCGGGCGTCTCGACATGTTTGATGAGGGCGTAGGCGGCGCGTTGCTGCGGCCGGCCTTTCTTGCGCAAAAGCTCGAAGGAAAACAGCACATCCGCCGAGGTGATCGGCGTCCCGTCCGAGAAGCGCGCCCGCGGATCGAGACGGAAGATCGCATAAGTGCGATCCGGGTCGGTTTCGATCGTTTTGGCGATCGAGCCATAAAGCGTGAAGGGCTCATCGCGCGAACGCGCCATGAGAGTCTGAAAGACATTGCCGATGAGACCCTGCGAGGTCGACCCGGCTTTGAGATTGAAAGGATTGAGACTGTCGAACGTGCCCTGAAATCCGAGGACCAGCTTGCCGCCTTTCGGGGCATTCGGATCGGCATAAGGCAAATGGCTGAAATTCTCGGGTAGCGCCGGCCGGCCATGCATGGCGATCGCATATTGCGGCCCTGTCGGCGCGGCAGTCGCTGTGGCGTCAAAGGGCGGCACTTGCGCGACGGCCATGGCCGGGATGACCGAAATGGCGAGGACGACCGAAGCCGCCAATTGGAGGAATCTGGAAAACACCGGAAAAACGCGGCGAATCGCATGCGATGTCATATTTTATGTCTAGAGCATCTTGCCGAAAAGTTGCTAGACTTTTCCAATTGAGCACATGTTCTATCTATCTGAAACACAGCTGATTTATCCAGATCCTCATGAAGCGTAAGGGAGTCTGGAGGGATGGAGCCGACTCTGAATCGGCCGATTGGAGCATGTCCCTATCGGAAGAATCGCTCAACTTTTCAGGCATATTCTGTGGCGTTGAAGAGCCCTGTTTGCCATCCGCGAAGTGTCGATGATCGAGGTCAGAGATATAGCTTATGCCCTGTCTCTGTCCAAAAACGTGAGACGACTTTGACAAGATTGCGCGAAACGCCAATTTGTCGCCTTATTCGCAGCAGATGTGCGAAGCGTATTTCTTGACGGCGACTGGTGTTCGCGTCTTTGTGGTGCCGCGGCCTCGGGTGCCGCCTCATGCCAGCTCGACGAGACAGCCTGCGTGCGTCGGCTGACCACCGGAAAGGATTTCTAATGGCGTTTTCGTTGAAGCGTCTCGGCTTCGTGGGCGTGACAAGTCTGCTCGTCCTCGCCGCCGGGCAAATGCTGGTGAGTGGACCAGCCCTTGCGGCATCGAAGAAGTCGGAGCCGGCAAAGCCCGCGCAGCCCGCGCCGTCCGCACCGCAGCAAGGACAGCCGCCAGGCCCCATCCGGGTGGAATTGACTCCGTCGCAGACCGAATGGACCAAGGTTTGCGGCCATGATCGCGCCGCCGACAAGGATATTTGCTACACGACCCGGGATTTTGCTGCGCAGCCTGACAAGCCGCCGGTTCTGGCTGTCGCGATCTATGAGATCAAGGGTGATGACACGCGCATCGTCAGGCTGCTGATGCCGGTCGGTCTCATGTTGCGTCCTGGCTTCCGCTTTTCCGTCGATAAGAGCGAGACCCTGGATGGCGCTTTCGAGATCTGCTTCCCGAACGGCTGTTTTGCCGAATCGCGAGTTAAGAAGCCAGTCGTCGATCAGATGAAAAAAGGCTCGATCCTCAATATTTCGGTGCGCAACCAAGTCAACAACGAGGTGACTTTCGGCGTGCCGCTTACCGGCTTTGCGAAGGCTTATGACGGGCCGGCGGTCGATCCTAAAGTCCTCGCTGCGCAGCAGAAGAAGCTGCAGGAAGAATTGCAGAAGCGGGCCGAGGAAGAGCGTAAGAAGCTCGAAGCCTTGAAGCAGGGCAATGCGGCGACAGGAGGTGCGGCGGCGCCTGCCGGGCAGGCGGCTCCGGGCAAGAAATAAGTCGTTTCGCCCGAAATCAATCGTCGGCCCCGGCGCGAAAGCGCGGGGGCCGAGACACGTAATAAATGCCGGACAGTCATAGTTCGCGCGCTGTCGCGGCACGTGAGCTGTGCCACATGTGGGTAATGGCGGATATCAGTTCATCCGCGCTGTTTTTATTTGATAACCGCCGTCCTGGACACGGGTGAACATTTCTTCGACCTGGGGATGGCGGACAGGATCGCCGGAAGTGTCGGGCAGAAGGTTTTGTTCCGAGACATAGGCGACGTATTCCGTGTCGGCGTTCTCGGCAAAAAGATGATAGAAAGGCTGGTCCTTGTGCGGCCGCACTTCTTCCGGGATCGCGAGCCACCACTCATCGGTGTTCAGAAAAATAGGATCGACATCGTAAATGATCCCGCGAAAGGGATATTTGCGATGCCGTACCACTTGGCCGATGCCGAATTTGGCTATGCGTGGTTTCATGGACAAGGGGGAAACCCCTCGAACTGCAAGAGTTTCGCGCCGAAGACATCCGATGCGTTTGAGCACGCTCCGGAAAAGTTGCACCAACTTTCCGCCTGGGAACATGTTCGCGTTCTGTGATGCAGGGCCGCCATAGGATCATGTGGGGCGCCGCTTCGGCGTTTCCATGCAATCCGCGCCGGCCCTATGGCGCTGCAGGTCATTCCGCTACTTCCCATGAGTCACCATGTCAATCTTTCCGAAAAACGCAAAATGAATGCCATGGCCTGCGCAACAGCCAAGCAAAAGCTTCTTGGGAATACGATTATCGGTATCATACCTGCGATCGGCCAAAGCGAGACGTCAGGCCAAGCCGAGACGGCAGTGCCGCTGCGTCCTGATCCGAGCCGGCGCGGCGTCTCGGTAGGTTCACATGTGTCGAGAGGCCGTGCCCCGGTTCGGTCACGTCGTCGCCATATCGCCACATGATGGTGCGCGATCTTCTCATAGGCTATCACCCAGTCGCCGCGCTCGCATGAGCTGCATCCATTTCCTTTGATCGGGCACGATCGCACCATGCTGCCGGATTCTGCTCCTTCGGAAATCCTCACCGCCGCCGAAATGGCGGCGGCCGATCGATTGACCATCCAGTCGGGAATTCCCGGCGCCGTCTTGATGCAACATGCCGGCGGTGCCGTCGCCAAGGCGGCGATGCGGGCGCTTCGCCTACGTGGCGGCCGAATCGCCGTGTTCTGCGGTCCGGGCAATAACGGAGGCGACGGCTTTGTCGCCGCACAGCATCTCGCGGCCGAGGGTTATCAGGTCTCGCTTGGCCTGCTCGGCGCGCGGGAGGATTTGCATGGCGATGCCGCTGGCGCAGCGCAAGCATGGTCCGGGCCTATCGTCACCTTCGAGGATGTTCGGCTCGAAGAGGCCGATCTCGCGATCGCGGCCATTTTCGGCGCCGGCCTCAGCCGCGATGTCGAGGGGCAGGCATGCGATGCCATTTTGCGCCTCAACGAATGGGCGCGGCGGACGCGCAAGCCGATCATCGCCGTAGATATTCCCTCGGGCATCGACGGCACGACGGGCCAGAT
>DAIESR010000345.1 GCA_027346205.1 Beijerinckiaceae bacterium | reverse complement strand
GCCTCGGCTTCCGGAATGGAAGCGGAGGCGGCAAGGCCGACTGCCGCGACGGCATCCGGCCAAAGGCTCCGTTTTGCCTCATGCTCTGCCAGAGATTCCGCCTGTACCCGCTCCGCATCCGAAACAGATTTCTCAGCATTGCGGTGGGCGAGAATATGCTCGCGTACCTGCGTCCAACGCGACTGCATATTATCAAGCGTGGCGCATAGCGCGCGATATCGCACTTCGATCGGCAGCGCCCCATCCACTGCGACACCGAGAGCAACACTCAGGATTTGAAGCGGCGCGTCAAGTTCCGCGAGCTTGTCGGCGAGCGCCTGCGTCGCACTCTGCTTATCCGCAAGCCGGCGCCGGTGCACGAGGATTTCTGAAGCCCGTTCGCGCCACCGCACCATCAAACTCGGCGGATTCGGCGCAATTCTCGCTGCCGTCCAGAGATCCGCCCAAGCTGCCGCGAAAGCTTCGCGCCGCAGGTCAAGCGCCGTTTCAGCAGCGGTGAGACGTTCACGCTCCTGCTGTGCCTCGGAGATCCGATCCAGGGCCGCCTCGATGCGTGCAGCACGCCCCGCATCAGATAGCAAACTATCGGTCACCGTATCGATGCTTTCGCTCGCTGCGCCTAAAGCTTCGAAATGCCGCCGCCGAGCGCCGGCCTCGCCATCGAGATGCAGGCCAAGTTCGGCAAAGATGTTATCCCGGCACGCGCGCATTTGCGTCAGATCTTCGCGCGCGACGACCGCGCCTGTGCGCGACAGAGATGCGATCTCCTTCTCGGCCGCCGCCAAAGCCTTTGCCACGGCATCTTTTGCGGCCGCGAGACCTTTCGCCTCTTCCGCGAGCGCCTCGGCTGTGGCAAGTGCGGCTTGGATCTCCGCCCCATCCGGCAAAGGTTTGCGGGCAAGTTCGTCCGGCGTCCCGACGCAAGGATCGAGCGCAGCGGCGTCCTCTATGAGACTTGCCGCCTCGGCCGCGTTGGCCGCGGTCTCGCGACGCAGCTGATCGGCGTCCGCGGGAAGATCGCTAAAGACATCGAGACGCTGCCGAAAAGGCGACGGATCGTCCAGCGCTTCGTCGGCGGGCTTTTCCGCTTCCAATGCCGCGCGGTCGCGCCGTGCCTGCATGAGCCGCGCCTCGGCCTCCGCAAGACGATCTTCGGCACGGCGAAGTGCCCGCATCAAATCTTGCACCCAAGCAAGTGCCGGATCGGTTGGCTGACGTTCGAGCAAATCATTGAGACCGCCGAGACCCAGGCGCCGCGCGTCTTCCGCGAGCATGTCGCGGGCACCCCTTTGGGCCTCCTGCCGCTTCGGGAGATCCGTCAAAGCCTTGCGCACCGCACCCAAGCGCTCGCGCAGCGCTTCGGCCACGCCAGCCTCGGCGAGCAGCGTTTCATCGACGGCGAGTTCGGCCAGTGCGGTTTGATCTTCGGCATCCCCGGCATCGAACTCAGCGATGGCTCTCTCGATCTCGCTTGCCTGCGCAAGCACAGAACGCCAGGCTGCGAGCTGATCGACGGTAACGCCCGGCAGATCGGCGTAAGCCGCGCCTTCGCTCCGCATGTTCGCGAGTTGCAAGAGCTTCGGACGTGTCCGTTGAGCCCGCTGGCGCCGGGCAAGATCGCGGCCGACATGATCATGCTCGGTCATCAAAGTCTCGCATGCTCTTTCTGCCGCGCTCACTTTCTCTTCGGCGTCTTTCAACGCATCGGCGGTGACGATCGAAGCGCGCAATTGCTTGTCGGCTTCATCATAACGATCCAAGACAGCGTAGAAAGCTTTGCCGGCGGCGCGGCGTGTTCCGAACAAAGTCTCGGCCTCCGCCTCCAGCCGGGCGCGCGCGCGCATGAGCGCCGAAAGTCCGGCCGAGGTCGCGGCAAGCGTCTCCGTCAAATGACCGCCTGCCTTGACGAGTTCATCCCCGCCGTTTCGTAAAGCCTTGGCGGTGAGACCGAATTCATTTTGAAAATTCTCGCGCTTCAATGCGCCGAGAAACGGAGTGAGAAGGCCATCGTCGAGCGGCGCATCCTTGAAGTCGAGCAGTGTATTCTTGTCGCCTCTGCGCCGACGAAAGCAAAGTTGCGAGCCATCGGCGAGACGGATTTCGGCGCCAACGCGCAATTGCTTCGCACTGTGAAGAAAGGCGTATTCTGCCCGTTTCGGAAAGCCGAAAAGGAGATCACCGATCGCCGACAAGGCCGAAGTCTTGCCCGCTTCATTCGGCCCGAGCACGATATGAAGCCGCGCGTCGGGACGAAACGGCAGGATACGATCACTGAACGGGCCATAACGTTCGAGCAGGAGCATCTCCAGCCTCACGGCTCCTGCTCCGTCGCAATCGCGCCCAGCAGGTGATCGCGCGCCAGGCGGGCGAGGCTCGTGAGTGCCTCGTCTTCCGCAGCGAAGGAACCACGCAGGTCTCGCGGCAGTTTTTCCGCGATCGCGCCCATGAGGTCTTTCAGCGCGACTCGAAATTCCGGATCGCTGGCCGCGGCTGCGAGCAAAGCTTCGATATCGAGGACATCCGGCTGCGTCGCGGCGACGTATGGTTTCGGCGACGCCTCGGTCGCGATCTTCACCTGCTCGACCCAGCAGTCCTCAGCGAAGCGGAAGCCGATCGCGCGGGCATCCCCGACAATCTCCTCGGTCCGCGCGACAAGCCGTGCATGCAGCTCAGTCGTCCCGGAAAGCGTGATGCGCAAAGCCAGAGGGCGCCCACCCGCCGCAGATTGAATTTGCGCGATCTGCGCTTCGATTCGGGCGAGCACCTCCGTATCATCGGCGCAGCCGGTGACATCGATCTTTTCATGCGCCCAGCGCGCGCGATCAAGCTCGACCGGGACGACATCGCAAATGCAGCCGTCTTCGACACTGACCCGCACGGCGCCTTTCGGCCCCGTCTCGCGCACGCTGCGGCCCTGGAGATTGCCCGGATAGACGATCCAGGGCTCGCGACAGACAATCTCGCCGGCATGGATATGGCCGAGCGCCCAATAATCATAATTGAAGCGCCGCAGACTCTCGACGCTGCAAGGCGCATAGGATTCATGACCACGGGTGCCGTCGAGCGCCGTATGGAGCACGCCTATATTGAGCCAGCCTTCGCGTCTTGCCGGATAGCTCGCGACAAAATCGTCGGAAACCTTGCGGCTTGCAAAGCTGCGTCCATGCACCATCACGCGGAACGCATCGAGCGGGAAAGATTGCGCCGCTTCCGCGCCAAAGATTCTGACGCTCTCAGGATAGGGCAGCGATCTCGACATCAGATTTTCAGCGTCGTGATTGCCCTTGACGATGAAAGTCTCGATGC
>DAIESR010000320.1 GCA_027346205.1 Beijerinckiaceae bacterium | reverse complement strand
CCGCTCGATGCGACGAAATTCGAAGGCCAGTTTGAAAAGCTCGTCGCAGCAGCATCGCCCGACGGGCTCTTCGAGGCCGCCAAGGCCATCATGACGACCGACACCTATCCCAAGGTTGCAACCGCCAAGGCGCTTCTCGGTGGCATCGAAGTCACGATCGCAGGCATGGCGAAAGGCGCCGGCATGATCGCACCTGATATGGCGACCATGCTCTCTTTCGTCTTCACCGATGCGCCGATCAGTGCCGAAGCCTTGCAGGCTATGCTGAGCAGGGGCGTCGAGACTTCGTTCAATGCGATCACGGTCGATAGCGACACGTCGACCTCGGACACTCTGCTGCTCTTTGCGACGGGGGCTGCCGCCAGCCGAGGCGCGCCGAAGATCGTCGAGCCCGGCGACCGCCGCTTGAAGCCGTTCAGAGCCGCGCTCGATAAAGTCCTTCTCGATCTCGCCCATCAGGTGGTGAAGGATGGTGAAGGCGCGCGTAAATTCGTCAAGATCACGGTTGCGGGTGCGGTGAGGAAATCATCCGCGAAGATAGTGGCGCGGTCGATCGCCAATTCGCCCTTGGTCAAAACGGCGATCGCGGGCGAGGATGCCAATTGGGGACGCATCGTCATGGCCGTCGGCAAGGCGGGCGAGCCGGCCGATCGCGACCGTCTGGCGATCTGGTTCGGCGATATCCGGGTCGCCTATATGGGCATGCGCGATCCTGCCTATGACGAGGCCAAAGTCTCGGCCCTGATGCGGCAGCCAGAAATCGACATTCGCGTCGATCTTGGCCTCGGTAAGGGGCAGGCGACGATCTGGACCTGCGATCTCACCAAGGAATATGTCGCGATCAACGGCGATTATCGGTCGTGACGGCTGATCGTAAGTGGGCAGGTGATGGTGCAAGAATTTTATGCAGCGAATCGCGCCTGACGAAACCTCTTCCGCTCGGATCACCGGCTGGCCATGATCGAGATCAACGACCGCGCATGAGTGCGCATGCAAAAGCAAAGGTCAGCGCGGCATTCTTACGGAAAAGCCATGTTCGAGATCGTGCAGCTGGGCGAGCAGGCCGTCATCACGCTCGAAGGGCTCGCGGCCTTGCTCTTCGGGCTGAAGCGCCGCGACTTCCGCCTCATCGGGCCGACTTTGCGCGATCAGGCGATTGTCTATGACGATATCGACACGATCGCGGATCTGCCGCGCGGCTGGAGCGATGAGCAGGATGGCGGGCGCTATCGCCTTGTCCAGCGTGGCGATGACAGGCTGTTTGGCTATGCGGTCGGGCCGCAGTCCTGGAAGCACTATCTGCATCCGCCCATGCTGTCGCTCTGGCGCGCCGAAAAGCGTGAGCGGGGCTTCGAGATCATCGCGCCGGATGAGACGCTGCCGCGCTTTGCTTTCCTTGGCGTGCGCGCCTGCGAGCTCAAAGCGATCGCGATTCAGGATCGCGTCTTCCTCGGCGACAGTTTCACCGATCCGCATTATCGCCGTCGCCGCGAGGGTGCCTTCATCATCGCGCTAAATTGCAGCCATGCTGGCGGCACCTGCTTCTGCGCATCCATGAACACGGGACCCAAGGTCGAAGCCGGCTTCGATCTTTCTCTGACCGAATTGATCGAGAGCGACGTCCATTCGTTTCTCGTCGAGATCGGCAGCGTAGAGGGCGTGGAGCTGCTCGCCGAGGTTTCGTCGCGCGAGGCTTCGTCCGAAGATCGTGCGCAGGCCGAGGCTGTCGTGGCAAACACGGCCGCGAATATGGGCCGCAAGATGGAGGCCGACGGCCTCAAGGAGCTTTTGGCGCGCAATCTCGATCATAAGCGTTGGGACGAGGTGGCACAGCGCTGTCTCACCTGCGCCAATTGCACCATGGTCTGTCCCACTTGCTTTTGCACCTCCGTCGAGGATGCGAGCGATCTTGCGGGAGAGAAAGCTGAACGCAGACGCCGGTGGGATTCCTGCTTCACCATGGATTTCTCCTATCTCCATGGCGGCAGCGTGCGCAATTCGCCGAAATCACGCTATCGTCAGTGGATGACGCATAAGCTTTCGACTTGGTTCGATCAGTTCGGCACATCGGGATGCGTCGGCTGCGGCCGCTGCATCAGCTGGTGTCCGGTCGGCATTGACATTACCGAGGAAGTGCACGCGATTCGAGAAAGCGAAGTGAAGTGAGGGCAAGAGCTTTGGCAGATACAGGGCAAGTCCTCGTCGAGCACAAGTTCTTCTCGGACCTCGAGGAAGCGTTCCGGCCGCTCGTCGGCGGCTGCGCGAAAATGATCATCTTCGAGGCGGGACAATATCTCTTCCACGACGGCGATCCGGCCGAGTGGTTCTATCTCGTTCGGTATGGCCGCGTGGCGCTCGAAGTCGTGGCGCCTGGACGCGCCACGCTTACGTTCCAGACGATTGGCGAAAGTGACGTGCTGGGCATGTTCTGGCTCATGCCGCAGAGCCATTGGACTCATGATGCGCGCGCGCTCGAATTGACCCATGCCATAGCCATAAACGCCAATTGCCTGCGCCAGAAATGCGAGCGCGATCACGATCTCGGTTATGATCTCATGAAGCGCTTCGTCCCCATTCTGCTGCGGCGGCTGGAAAGCGCCCAGCTCCAGATGCTCGATGTCTATGGCCATTCAAAATGAGCTGACGGCGACTTTGCCCATCACGGACCCCATGTTGCCGCGGCTCACACGCGTGCTGGTGCGCCGACGCGAAGGGCCGGAGACCTTGACGCTCGAGCTCGAAGCCGGTGCTGCGGCGCCGGCCTTCCTTCCTGGTCAGTTCAATATGCTCTATGCCTTCGGAATAGGCGAGGTGGCGATCAGCATGAGCGGCGATCCTGCCGTCGCTGACCGGTTGGTCCACACGATCAGGGCTGTCGGTGAGACCTCGACGGCCCTGACACGGCTGGAGGCCGGAGACCATGTGGGTGTGCGCGGCCCGTTCGGCGCCGGCTGGCCGATGGAAGCGGCCTATGGCTGCGATGTCATCGTCGTGGCCGGCGGCCTCGGCCTCGCGCCATTGCGTCCGGCGCTCTATCGTATCCTTGCCGAGCGCGAGCGCTATGGCAAAGTCGTGCTGCTCTATGGCACGCGCAGCCCCACCGATATCCTATATCGTCATGAGCTCGAACGTTGGCGACGTAGGCTCGATGTCCAAATAGAAGTCACTGTCGATTATGCGAACGGCCCATGGCACGGCCATGTCGGCAGCGTCACGACTTTGATCCGGCGGACCGATTTCGATCCTTTGCATGGCATTGCAATGGTCTGCGGGCCGGAAACGATGATGCGCGTCACTGCCCTCGCGCTCAAGGAGGCGGGACTGAAGGAGGACGCGATCTATCTATCCATGGAGCGCAATATGAAATGCGCCATCGGCTTTTGCGGCCATTGCCAGTTCGGGCCGCATTTCATCTGCAAGGATGGTCCGGTGCTGCGCTATGATCGCCTAGGCGATCTCCTCCGGCTGAAGGAGATCTGACATGCCGGTCAAACTGCGCAAGCCGACGCTCGCCGTGTGGAAATTCGCCTCCTGCGACGGCTGCCAATTGTCGCTTCTCGATTGCGAGGATGAACTCGTCGGACTGATCGGTGCGGTCGATATCGCCTATTTTCTCGAAGCAAGTTCGGCGCTGCAGCCGGGCCCCTATGACCTCTCGCTGGTCGAAGGCTCTATCACGACGGCGCACGACGTCACACGCATCAAGGAGGTACGGCGCCGCTCTCGCCAGCTCGTCACCATAGGTGCCTGCGCCACGGCGGGCGGCATTCAGGCCCTGCGCAATTTCAAGGACGTGCGCGAGTTCATCTCGATCGTCTATGCGCGGCCAGACTATATCGAGACGCTGGCCACCTCGACCCCGATCTCGGCCCATGTCGCCGTCGATTTCGAATTGCATGGCTGCCCAATCAACAAGGCGCAATTGCTCGAAGTGGTCAGCGCATTCCTCATTGGGCGTAACCCCATCGTGCCGGCCCATAGCGTCTGCATCGAATGCAAGCTCAAGGGCAATGTTTGCGTGATGGTCGCGCATGGCACACCCTGTCTTGGCCCGGTGACCCATGCCGGATGCGGCGCGCTTTGCCCTTCGTATGATCGCGGCTGCTATGGTTGTTTTGGGCCGATGGAAAGCCCCAATATGACAGCGCTAAGCCATGAGTTGAGCGAACTCGGCGTCGGCGAGCGCGACATCGTTCGCCTCTATCGCACCTTCAATGCCGCTGCCGAGCCGTTCAGCACGGAAAGTGCGAAACATGACCGATAGGACGATCAGAGTAGAGAATCTCGCTCGCGTCGAAGGCGAGGGCGCGTTGCGCGTGACAATCCGCGACGGCGTGGTCAAGACGGCGGAGTTGAAGATCTTCGAGCCACCGCGTTTCTTCGAGGCCTTTTTGCGCGGCAGAGCCTATCGGGAGGTTCCCGATATTACCGCGCGCATTTGCGGCATCTGCCCTGTCGCCTATCAGATGAGTTCCATCCACGCCATGGAGGCTTTGTTCGGTATCTCGGTCGATGGCCCGCTGCGCGATCTGCGCCGGCTCATCTATTGTGGCGAATGGATCGAGAGCCATGCGCTGCATATCTATCTGCTGCATGCGCCAGACTTCCTCGGCTATGATGGTGCGACGGATATGGCGCGCGATCATCCGCAGATCTTGGAGCGCGGCTTGCAGCTCAAGAAGGCGGGCAATGAGCTGATCGCTTTGCTCGGCGGGCGCGAGGTCCATCCCATCAATGTGCGCGTCGGTGGCTTCTACAAGGTTCCACGGCGGCGCGATCTTGCAACCCTTGCCGAACGCCTGAAACATGCGCGTGACGCGGCGCTCGAAACCGTCTATTGGGCGGCCGGGTTTGATTTTCCCGATTGCGACAGAGACTATGAATTCGTCGCCTTGTCGCCGCCGGATGAATATCCTTTCAATGAAGGACGCATCAAATCGAGTAAGGGAATCGATATTGCTGCGCGCGATTTCGAGGAGCATTTCGAGGAGGTGCATGTCGCCCATTCGACCGCTCTCCATGCTCGCATCCGCGGCGGCGGCGCCTATCTCGCCGGGCCGCTCGCGCGCTATGCCCTGAATTTCGAGAGGCTGTCGCCGCTTGCGCGGGAGGCCGCGCAGGAAGTGGGCCTCGGTCCGATCTGCCACAATCCCTATCAAAGCATCATCGTGCGCAGTCTGGAGGTGTTCTATGCCTGCGATGAGGCACTGCGGCTGATCGAGAATTATGAAGAGCCGGACAAGCCGGCCGTTGAAGTGACGGTGCGGGCGGGCATAGGCCAGGCCTGCACGGAGGCGCCGCGCGGCCTGCTCTATCATCGCTACGAGATCGATGCCGACGGCACAATTCTCGACGCACGTATCGTGCCGCCGACCTCGCAGAATCAGCCGAGCATCGAGGAGGATCTGAAAATCTGCATCAATGGCTGGCTCGATCTGTCGGATGATCTTCTGCGTCGGAAATGCGAGCAAATGGTGCGCAATTACGACCCCTGCATTTCTTGCGCGACGCATTTCCTGAAGCTCGAGATCGACCGTGGATGATGCCAGAACACATGCGCCGCAGGGGCGCCGGCTGATCATTGGCATAGGCAACAGGGATCGCGGCGATGATGCCGTCGGCCGTGTCGTGGCCGAGAGATTGCGGGACTATGATATCCCGAATATGGAGATATTCGAAGAAAGTGGTGAAGCTGCGCGCCTGCTCGACTGCTTCGCCGGTGCAGACATTGTCTGGCTGCTGGATGCGGCCATGTCCGGAGCGCCAATCGGCACAATCCAATGCTTTGATGTTTCCTCTGCGCCCTTGCCGCAGGGCAAGACTTTTGTCTCGACGCATGGCTTCGGCTTGGCGGAGGCGATCGAGCTTGCGCGTGCGCTCAAGCGATTGCCGCGCCGATGCATCGTCTATACGGTGGAGATCAGCTCATGCGAGATTGGTGCGCCGCTGACGCCGGAAGTCGCGGCAGGCGCGCAAGAGCTTTTGGCGCGACTGTGTACCGAGGTCCGATAGGTCAGGAGCAAACCTTTGTCGGGCCGGTCGGCTTTCGCGTCGCGTCTGCGCTGCGTCATGTGCGGGCGGCGGCCTTCGAGGCGGCAAGGATCTCGTTTTTGACGCGCGCCCAGGCGCGTTCGTCAGAATCGCTGATCCACTCGGTGAGATTGCACAATTTGAGATAGCGGCCGCTCGCGACCACCGCGTCGAAGCGGTCCGCGTCGTTCCATAGATCCTGCACGAAGGCGAGCCGCTTTTGCATCTGCTGCTTGCGCCGCAAGGCAGCTTCGCTCGCGAGATCGAGATGGCTTTCGCAGAAGAGATCTATGTCTTCGCACATCATGTCGAAATCGCGGGTGCGTTGCACCGCGCTGGCGACATCGACGGCGTTCTCGTCTTCGAACTCTCGTTCGGGATCATGGAATTCTTGATAGGCTCGGAACCCTTGTGACATAAAGCGCTCCCTTGGAAGCCGGACGATCGGCTTGGCCATACGCATGAGGCAGGGGAGCATGCTACAAGGCGGACCCTAAGCCCGCGTGGGTTACAAGCCTCGAATTCTAAGAAGCGTGTTAGATAAATTTTAAGAAACAGTGAGAGGCGCCGCGGCCATTGTGTCGGTCGCCTGTCTGCTATGTTCGGCGAGCCAGGCGCGCGCTTCCGCGATCGATGTATCGACCGTCTTCCGAAGATCTTTCATGGAATCCTCGGTAAGCTCGCAGGATTGGATCAAGTCGGAGCGCAAAAGATTCGCTGCCGCGGCGGCTTCGACCAATCCCAAAGTCGTCATGGCTTCGATCAGCGAATCGAGCCCGGTGATACCGCAATCGGCGGATTGCGTTGCTGCCGCGGTTTCGATTTCGTCGAGGAATCGTGCCGAATCGGTCAGGAACTCCTCCAGGATCTCGGCGAGGCCGTTGATCCCGATATAATTGGTGAGGTTCGAAAGCTTGTGGGTGTCGCAGAGCGCGGCAGCTGGCGCGAGCGATGCGTGCTGGTCATCTCCCAAGGGCATGACCCGACGGATCGCGGCATCAAGTTCGTTCAGCTCGATTGGCTTTGCGACGAAATCATTCATGCCTGCGGCGAGGCATTCCAGGCGGTCGGATTGGAATGCATTGGCCGTCATAGCGACGATTGGCAGGCCCTCATAGTCGCCACCCCATGCTCTGATCGCGCGGGTTGCGTCGAGCCCGTTCATCTTCGGCATTTGCATGTCCATGAGGATAAGGTCGTAGGAGTCGGCCTTCAGCTTTTCCAGGGCCTCCAGGCCGTCGCCGGCAAGCTCGACGCTATGGCCGAGCGAATTCAGCATGCCGCGCGCCACGATGCGGTTGACCGGCATGTCTTCGACGACCAGAATCCGATAGGCGCGGCCGACGTCATCGACCGCATGGCGCAACGTCGGTCTTTCGCTCGGCGCCTCGCAGACCGGTGCATCGATCTCGAACCAGAAGCAGCTTCCTTCGCCTTCGACACTATCGACGCCGATCCGGCCGCCCATCGCGGCAATGATCTTCTTGCAGATGGCAAGCCCGAGGCCGGTGCCGCCGAAGCGCCGGTTGATCGTCGCGTCGACTTGAGAAAATTCGAGAAAGAGCTTGTCACGTTTCTCGGGAGCTATGCCAATGCCGGTGTCCTTGATCTCGAATCTGAGATGCGCATTTTCGTCCTGGGTGACGGAATGAAGCAGAAGCGTCACCGAGCCCTCATCGGTGAATTTCACCGCATTGCCGAGGAGGTTGATCAAGATCTGCCTGAGCCGTTTGGCATCGGCCTTCACGCACAAAGGCGTATCCTCGGCGAGGACGGCTGCGAGTTTGAGGTTCTTGTGACGTGCCTGGACCTCGATGACGTCGAGCACCGAATGGGCGAGATCGGCGAGGAGAACGGGCGTGGCGTCGAATTCGATCGCGCCGGATTCGAATTTCGAAAAATCGAGAATGTCGTTGATGATGCTCATCAGCGCATCGCCGCTTTCGAGAATGATGCGCACCCAATTGCGCTGCTCGGCGCTCAGCGGCGACCTGTTCAGCAAGGTGGCGATGCCGAGAACGCCGTTGAGCGGCGTTCTGATCTCATGGCTCATCGTGGCCAAGAAGGCCGATTTCGCACGCGCCGCTTCCTCTGCTGCCTCCTTCGCATGGGAGATTTCGCTGATGTCCGTATAGGTTTGGACATAGCCGCCATTTGGCAGCGGCTCGGTCCGGACTTCCAGAACCGTGCCATTGGGCCGCCGGCGTATGTAGGACGGCTTGAGGTTTTCAAGGCCTTTCAGGAAATAGTTGAGGACGTCTTGGGGCAGCAATGATCCGCCCTCGCCGAATTCGCCATTCGCCATTTGCTCGCGAAACACGTCCTTGGCTGAGGCCGGCAGTTGGAATTTGTTACGATCGACGCCGGCGTATTCCAACGCTCGTTTGTTCCAGATCAGGATTTGCCCAGCCGGATCCACCATCGCAAGACCTTGGTTGAGATGATCGAGCGTGAGCTCCAGCAGGGCGAAGTTT
>DAIESR010000308.1 GCA_027346205.1 Beijerinckiaceae bacterium | reverse complement strand
CGACTCGTTCGATTCGGGCGGCAGTCTTGTCGAGCGAATCGGCGAGGCGATCGGCCCATTCGCCATGCGTGCTTTCCTGATCTTGCGACTGCGATTTGAGATCGGCGATCTCGGCTTCGAGCGCGTCGATGCGGCGGTTGGCTTCTGACAATTCATCGGCGACGGTAATCGCCGTCATGATCGTCAGCCGCTGATCTCCGATTTCCCCGAAATTGCGCCGCAATAGGTCGAGGCGTTCATCGATCTGACGCGCAAGGTTCTGGAGATGGATTTCCTCTCCCGCGGCGCAAGCCATGCGATAGACATGGCCGGCGATCGTGACCGAGACATGCGTCATGCCGCCTTTTTCTTCGCCATCCATCCAACATCCTCACCTGCTGTCGCGGAGATAGGTCAAATCGCAATCCTGCGTCCCGTTCTTGCCCAGAACCGACTTGTTTCACTAGTGTGGAATTGCTGGCGATCTATTTAAGCGGGACAAATCGCTTCTACCTCCGACAGTTCGAGCATTATTTCATCTGACAGACTGCAGGCGTTCACGATCTCGCTCATTATTCGCGCGCGGCCTGCGACAGGATTGTTCGGATTGTCGCACTCGTCTTGGCGAGCCGGCGCGCCACTTCGCCATTGGCCAATTCGAGTGACTTAGATCGCGCCTGGACATCGTCGAGTTCGAGGGCAAGACGAGTCCGATCGTCCTGCAGCACCGCAAGCTCTTCCTCGAGATCGCCGCGCGCCGCATCGGCCTCGCGCCGACGTTCGCTGGCGGCTTCGAGCTGGTCGAGCGCGGCAACGAGGCTTTTGAAGGCCAACTCCAGTCGGGCGTAGGTGCTCATAAAGATGCCGGGGCAAAAAACGTGCATATTAGGCACTCGTCCGCTGCCGCCGTCAACTCGCCGGACTCCGATGTGTGTTGGAATTTGCTGAAACAACAGCTGTTTGCGAAGTTCAGTTGATACGAGTCCACAACTTTTTTCACAAACTTCCGTGGCGTGAGGCTCAAGCGAGATCAGGGCTGTTCAGCGCTCTTTACATTTCCCAGTATGAGAAGCTGACGGCGGGGTCGATTGCTACGGTCCAGAGGGCGCCAGCGCTGTTTGTCGTCGCGTTGGCTCGGGCGATGTCGAGCGCCTGACTGCGAAGCCGCGCCATACAGCCTGTCATTTCGCTTGAGCCGAAAAGGCCCAAGAGTTAAGTCCGGCACGATTGGGTCCCTGCGGCGCTCTTGAACATATCCCCGCATAAGCTCTAGCCACACGGGAGCAAGGAGAGGAAAGAATGAAAAAAACGCCAAAGCTCGACCCGAGCAGACTGCGCGAGGCGACGAGGCTCGTCCATGGCGGCACGCTCAGATCGCAATTTGGCGAGACGTCGGAAGCGCTCTTCCTCACCCAGGGCTTCGTCTATGACACGATGGAGGCCGCCGAGGCGCGCTTCAAAGGCCAAGACCCAGGCTTCATCTATTCGCGCTTCTCGAACCCGACCGTCGCCATGTTCGAAGAGCGCATGTGCCTTCTCGAAGGTGCCGAGGCGGCGCGCGCAACGGCGAGCGGCATGGCCGCCGTCACGGCGGCTCTGATGGGCCAGGTGCAGGCGGGCGATCATGTGGTGGCGGCGCGTGCCCTCTTCGGCTCCTGCCTTTACATCGTCGAAGAGCTTCTGCCGCGCTTTGGCGTGACCTCCACTTTGGTCGACGGCGCGGATCTCGACCAATGGCGCGCCGCGATGCGGCCGCAGACCAAGGTTCTCTTCCTCGAAAGCCCGACCAACCCCTGTCTCGAAGTCTATGACATAAGCGCGATCGCCACGATCGCACATGAGCATGGCGCGACGCTCGTCGTCGACAATGTCTTTGCGACGCCGCTCCTGCAGAAGCCTTTGCAGCTCGGCGCCGATTGCACCGTCTATTCGGCGACGAAACATATCGACGGCCATGGCCGCTGCCTCGGCGGCGTCATTCTCGCGAGCCGCGACTTCATCGACAAACATATCCACAATTTCCTGCGCCAGACGGGCCCGTCGCTCTCGCCCTTCAATGCCTGGGTGATGCTGAAATCGCTCGAAACCCTGCACCTGCGCATCGCGCAGCAGGTGAAAAGTGCCGAAAAAATCGCCGATTTTCTTGCCGGTCACCCAAATATTCGCCGCGTGATCTATCCCGGGCGCGCCGATCATCCGCAGGCTGAGATCATCCGCCGCCAGATGGCCGGCGGGGGCACGCTCGTCGCCTTCGAGATCGCCGGCGGCAAGGAAGGCGCCTTCGCCTTCGCCGATGCGCTCTCGATCATCGCCATCTCGAACAATCTCGGCGATGCCAAGAGCCTCATCACTCATCCCGCGACAACGACGCATCAAAGGCTTTCGCCCGAGGTGCAAGCCGCCATGGGGATCACCGCCGGGCTGGTGCGCCTCTCCGTCGGCCTCGAAGATCCCGACGATCTGATCGAGGATCTGACACAGGCGCTTGAGGGGTTGAAACGGCCAGGCCTTGCGGCAGAGTGATCTTGCGGCGGAGTGATCTCGCGGCGGAGTGAGAACCGGCGGAGACTGCGCATCGACAATGCATCTTGCCTGACGCCGCCGTCGCCGCGATAGTTCCCCAATGGCTTCGTCCACCGGCCCAGCGCCAAGCACCAATCTCATCACCGATGTCTTCGGCCTCACGGTCGGACATGCGGAGGACTGGCGTATCGGCAGCGGCACGACCACCGTGCTCTTCGATCAGCCGGCTGTGGCCTCAGTCGCCATCCACGGCGGCGCGCCGGGCCTGCGCGACAGCGCCCTGCTCGAACCGGAGATGACGGTCGAAAAGGTCGATGCCCTGGTTCTCTCCGGCGGTTCGGCCTTCGGCCTCGACTCCATGGGCGGCGCAGCCGCTTATCTGCGCGAAATCGGCCGGGGCTTCGAGGTACGCAACCAACGCGTGCCGATCGTGCCCGGCGCCATTCTCTTCGATCTTCTAAACGGCGGCGACAAGGCCTGGGGAACAATGCCGGTCTATTGGCACATGGGCTATCGGGCAGCCGCGGCGGCCAAGCGAGAATTCACCCTCGGCAGTGCCGGCGCCGGCCTCGGTGCGACGACGGCCAATCTCAAAGGCGGCCTCGGCTCGACGAGCGCACTATCGTCTTCGGGCTTCATGATAGGCGCGCTCGTCGCCGTCAACGCGCTGGGTCAGGCGACGATCGGAGAGAGTCCGCAATTTTGGGCCTCGCCTTATGAAGTCGGCAGCGAATTCGGCGGCCGTGGCTGGCCGCAGTTCAAGCCGCTGGATGCTTGCGCTTTTCGCATCAAGAGCGATGCGCTGGAAAATACGACCATCGGGATCGTCGCAACCGATGCCGCGCTCACCAAGGCGCAAGCCAAACGGCTCGCGGTGATGGCACAGGATGGAATCGCCCGCGCGCTGCGGCCCGCCCATGCCGCGCTCGACGGCGACACTATCTTCGCCGCTGCGACGGGTACGGCGCTCGAGCCGCCCTCGCTGCGCGATCTCACCGAACTCGGCAATTTAGCGGCCGATTGCGTCGCGCGCGCCATCGCCAGAGCGATCTACGAGGCCGAGCCCTTGCCGTTCCCCAATGCATTGCCAAGCTGGAAGAGCAAATTCGGCGGCGGATAGGCCCGCTGCCGTCGGCCTACCCTCATATCCAGATTTGTACGGGAAA
>DAIESR010000307.1 GCA_027346205.1 Beijerinckiaceae bacterium | reverse complement strand
CTGAAGGTGGAAGGCAGCCAACCATGCAGAAGAGGATGGCGAGCAAGATGGCAAAGCTACGAGGCAGCACGCACATGCCGCAGTGCGGAAACCGCGCCAAATGATGCACTTTGCCGATCGGGGCGCGACCATCCGCTCTGCGCCAGAAATAACAAATATCTGCGCCGATTGGCATGGCAATGACCAGATGGAAACGTCCAACAAGAAATTTTTGCGTGCATGCGCACACACCACGGATTGCTCCGCATGCACGGCTCAGTGCCGGCTCAACGTGCCGGCTCAATGTGACGATGGCAAGGTTGCTTCGAGCGGGCGGACTTCGGCCGCCATCAAGCCTTTAGGCCCATCGCCGAATCGGACCAGCACACCATCACCGGGCTTCAATTCCGCAATGCCGTAGCGCCGCAAGGTTTCCATATGGACGAAAATGTCTTCGGTGCCGTCACCTCGGGATAGAAAACCGAACCCGCGCACGCGATTGAACCACTTGACGACGCAGATCTCAAAGCCGCCAGTCGGGACGACTTGTACGTGGGTGCGTGCTGGCGGTGATTGCGCCGGATGCATTGCGGTCGATTCGTCCATGGACACGATACGGAAAACTTGTAGCCCCTTGCTCCGCACCACCGCTTCGCAGACGACATGCGTGCCTTCCTGGGCGGTCTGATAACCATCCTTGCGCAAGGTGGTCACATGCAACAAGATATCCGCCATGCCATTGTCGGGAATTATAAAGCCGTAACCCTTGGCTACATCAAACCATTTGATGCGTCCGGCAACCTCGATAAGATCGAGTCCTACTGCCCCTGATTGACCGACGCTCGCATCGACCTCGCTGTGAAGGTCGCCGTGCGGGATTAGCGAATCCATGCTGCTCAACGGACCAGCTCCCAAGAACATATACGCCGATCATGTCTCACGACGTCGCTGCACGCCTTGTCATAAGCACGAATCAGTTTGATTCTCTCCTGACAAGGATAGCATCGGCACACGTCAGCGACAGGGGAAATTTGCGCGGGCCTGTGGATGACTGGAGCATGTCCCGGAAAAGTTGATAGACTTTTCCGACAAAGGACATGCTCTAAATCTTTAATGTAGAGCCGATTTATCCTGATCAGGTGGATAGCCAAGCAATTCCACGTGATCGAGCGCAACGCCCTGAAACCTTAGCCCGTGCAGGCGCTTCAAATTGATTTGCAAGCACATTCATTTTCAAAAGATAGGAGTTGAGAAAGTCAGATCTCCTCGGGATTTCGGTGGCGCCGACCAGACTTCGAGGAACGATTAGGCCGCGAAGGGCTCGAATATATCGCCGATATCGCCGCGCAAAACGATGTCCGCCACATCGTCGAGGGGCGTCTTCTCGTCATTGACGATCACCAAACGCGCACCATGCTGGCGCGCAATAGTTGGAAAGGCCGCCGCGGGATAGACGACGAGCGACGAACCGATGGCGAGGAAGAGATCGCAGCCGGTGGCCATTTCATAGGCCCGCTGTATCGCAGCCTCCGGTAAAGACTGCCCGAAGGAAATCGTAGCCGTTTTAACGATACCGCCGCAATCCCCGCAGATCGGCGCCGCGCCCGTGGCCATGAAGTCGCGGCGGATCGGGCCGAGTTCATGCCTTTTGCCGCAATCGAGGCAAGTTGCATAAGCTCCATTGCCGTGAAGCTCGACGATATGCTCTGCGGCGACGCCAGAGGCCTGATGCAGATTATCGATGTTCTGGGTGATGATGCCGACGACCTTGTTGCTCGCGACAAGATTGGCGAGCGCCCAATGACCGCGTCCCGGCTGCACGTGGCCATATATATCATCGAGCGCGAATTTGCGCCGCCAAGCCTCTTCGCGCTGCAAGACATCGGAGATGAAAATATCGAAATCGATCGGCTTCAGACGCTGCCAAGGCGAGTTTTTCGAACGGAAATCCGGCACGCCGCATTCCGTCGAAATGCCGGCACCCGTGAATGCGACGATCCGCGTCGACCGTTCGATCAGCGCATCCAGTGCGATGCGAGCTGCATCGATTCGTGAGACAATTTCCACTGATCGTTGCTCGCCGGCTCGTTATTGAACATCTCCTGCCGAACGAATGTATTTCGTCGGCAGCATTACGTCAGCCTCGCGCCCAGGCCCGATATTACGCATCGTCTTCTGGCGGCGGCGTGGTACCGAGCAAGCGATGCAGCTCTTCATAAGGCTCTTTGGCTGCCATCAAGGCGCTGCCGATCCGCACCGCTTTGGCGCCGAGGCTTGCCATATGTTCGATATGTTCCAGCGATTCCACGCCTCCCGCGGCCACCGCAACGACGCGGTCAGGAGAAATAGAAGGAATGAGCCTTTCGCATATTGTGGGGTCGACATCGAGCGTTTCGGCATCGCGGTTGTTGATGCAGACGAGTTCCGCCCCGGCGGCGATCGCGGCTTCGAGTTCCGCCTCATTGTGTACCTCGACCAGCGAATCGAGTCCCACCGATTGTGCCCGCGCGATGAATTCCCCGATCTTGTCGCCGATGACATTGACCATGAGAAGCACGGCATCGGCACCGGCATAGCGGGCTTCGAGGATCTGATATTGATCGACAACGAGG
>DAIESR010000305.1 GCA_027346205.1 Beijerinckiaceae bacterium | reverse complement strand
CTGCCGACGACCTCAAATGGATCGGCCAGTGCATGCGCGACAACAAGAATGAAGGCGCCTCGGAGGAGGTGGTTCACAAATATTGCGTCTGCATGAACAATAAGATGAGCGACAACGAGACCCGCACTATCACGCAATGGGAAAAAACCCATCCGGTAGAGCGGAAGGCCTGCGACAAGGAAGCCGGCTGGAAATAATGGAACAGTGAAACGGCACCAGCCGTTGACTGCTGGTGCCGCTCAACCGAAGTGATGGCCTCAGGCGACCCCGAGCTTTTTCTGCAAACTGGTCGAAGAGGTCGTGTACTGGAAGGTCAGCTTCTTGTCCGGGTAGACATAGTGGTGGACCTTTTGCGCCGCGAGCGATGCTTCATGGAAGCCGCAGAGGATGAGCTTCAATTTGCCCGGATAATGGTTGATGTCGCCGACGGCGAAGATCCCCGGCACATTGGTTTCGAATTGCGCGGTGTCCACCGGCACGAGATTTTCATGGAGGTTGAGGCCCCAGTCGGCGACCGGGCCGAGCTTCATGGTGAGGCCGAAGAAGGGCACGAGCCTTTCGCAGGCGAGTTCGCTCATCGAGCCGTCGCCACCTTTCATGGCCACTGATGTCAGCTCGCCATTATTGCCATTGAGCGACATGATCTGGCCGAGCCTGAGGTCGATCTTGCCTTCCGCGACGAGGTCGCGCATGGCCTTGACCGAATGTGGCGCGGCGCGGAATTCATCGCGGCGATGGACGAGGGTGAGTTTTTTTGCGACCGGCTGCAGGTTCAAGGTCCAGTCGAGAGCGGAATCGCCGCCGCCGACGACGATGACATTCTTGTCGCGGAAATCCTCCATCTTGCGCACGGCATAATAGACGGATTTTTCTTCATAGGCCTCGATGCCGTCGATCGGCGGTTTTTTCGGCTGGAAGGAGCCGCCGCCCGCCGCGACCAGAACCGATTTGCATTCGAAGCTGCGGCCATTGTCGGTCTTGACCCGGAATGCCGGGGCTTGGCTCGTGCCTAGCACCTCGATATGGGTCACCATCTGTTCGAAATGGAAAGTCGGGTGAAACGGCTCGATCTGCGCCATGAGATTGTCGACGAGCCCTTGGCCCGTGACCATCGGATGGCCGGGAATGTCATAGATCGGTTTCTCCGGATATAGTTCGGAACATTGGCCGCCGGGGCGTGGCAGAATGTCGATGAGATGGCATTTGATGTCGAGAAGCCCGAGTTCGAAAACCGCGAACAGACCGGTTGGACCTGCGCCGACGATGACGACGTCCGTGTTGATGCTCTCTTCCATGCATGACTCCCGGAGTTGTCTATTGTTCTATGATCGCGCACGTGTCGCCGCATTGCGAGCGTGGCGTCTTGCTTCGTCAGGCCGTGCCAACCGGCCTGATTTTCTCAGCCTTGGCGCGGCGGCGTGGTCACGACCAGGCCGTCGATGGCGGGCGTCGCCTTGATCTGGCAGGAGAGCCGCGAATTGCTTTGCACGGCATAGGCAAAATCGAGCATATCCTCTTCTTTCGCCTCCGGCTTGCCCGTCCGATCGAGATAGTCTTCCGCCACATAGACATGGCAGGTCGCGCAGGCGCAGGCGCCACCGCATTCCGCGGTGATTTCGGGAATCGAATTGCGGATCGCGGTTTCCATGACGGTCGAGCCCTCTTCGGCGTCGACGGTTCGCTTTTCGCCGTGAGAATCGATGAAGGTGATTTTGATCATGGGGGAGACCAGTCTTCTCTAGATTGCTGCAGCAAGGGCCAAGCCCTCTTTAATCAAGAGAATTGCCGATGAATAGCCTCGTCTTGAGGGGGGCGGCCAGGATTTTCGTAGCGATCGACGCAATTTCGGTAATTTGGCGAAAGCCTGCATAGTGGACGTGGATTGGCTGCGCGCGTAGTCTTTGCGACAGCTACTTTGTGATGCGGATAGGGGCGAAAGCCGGGCAGGCCGAGATGGCGTCGTCCCAGGCGCTTGGGACGACGCTTGAGGCGACGCTTGGGACGGTCAATTGTTCAGGTAAAGGTGAGCTTGCTTCAGAGGGTCGCCATATGCATGTCGATCAGGGCCAATGTTTGGGCGAGCATGTCGGCAAGAGCGGCGAGTGCAGCTTCGCCACTTTTCTGTCTGTTCGGGCCTGCGTCGGCGCCCCGTGCAAATACGTGCTCGGCGGCTTCGGCCGCGGCTGCGAGCTGAAAGGCGCCGATCGCCAGAGCCGATCCTTTGAGCTGATGGATGAGGTCGGAGACCGCATTCCCATAGGTAAGGTCAGGCGTTGATGC
>DAIESR010000292.1 GCA_027346205.1 Beijerinckiaceae bacterium | reverse complement strand
AAACTTGGTCTCGGCAACGGCCTCGTTGCGGTGAAACGCCTTTGTCACATATAGGAAGCCCAGCGCCGCGGCGAACGCGACGATGGCAGTGAGGGGAGCAGGGAAGGGGACTCGGGACGATGCATCACCCGGATCAGCATTTTTGTCTGTCATTCCAGCTTGACCATATCAGTGAGCGCGAAACTGTGAGAACGCGAGATGATGAGCAATAAGATGTGGGGTGGGCGCTTCGAAAGCGGCCCCGATGAGGTCATGGAGGAGATCAATGCCTCGATCGACTTCGACCGCAAGCTCGCCGACTATGACATTTCGGGTTCGCTCGCTCATGTCGCCATGCTGGCGAAGACGGGGATCATCGCCGAGGCGGATGCCGTAGCGATCAGCGAGGCTTTAATCGAAGTCCGTGGCGAAATCGAGAAGGGCACATTCAGTTTTTCGCGAGCACTGGAAGATATTCATATGAATGTCGAATCGAGGCTCGCGGTGCTGATCGGGCCGAGCGCAGGGCGGCTGCATACAGCGCGCTCGCGAAATGATCAGGTGGCTGTCGATTTCCGTCTCTATATTCGCGCCACCATCGATACGCTCGACAGCCAAATCGAAGCCTTGCAGATCGCGCTCGCCGAGAATGCGCTCGTCTATGCGGGGGCGGTGATGCCAGGCTTCACCCATATGCAGCCGGCCCAGCCGGTCACTTTCGGGCATCATCTTCTCGCCTATGTCGAAATGTTCGGCCGCGACCGCTCCCGTTTCAAGGATGCGCGGGCAAGGCTCAATGAATGTCCCCTCGGCGCCGCGGCGCTGGCCGGTACCTCCTTCCCGATCGATCGGGCCGCGACAGCGGCGGCGCTCGGCTTCGACCGGCCGACCGCCAATTCGCTCGACAGCGTGTCGGATCGTGATTTCGTGCTTGAAACCCTGGCCGCTGCGTCGATTTGCACCATGCATCTGTCGCGCTTCGCCGAAGAAATTATCATCTGGGCGACGCCGCAATTCGGCTTTCTGCGCCTGTCGGACAGGTTTTCGACCGGCTCCTCGATCATGCCGCAGAAGCGCAACCCGGATGCCGCCGAACTGGTGCGTGGCAAATCCGGCCGGATCATTGGCGCCCTCGCCGGTCTCCTGATCGTGATGAAGGGCCTGCCGCTCGCCTATTCCAAGGATATGCAGGAGGACAAGGAAGGCACTTTCGATGCGCTCGAAAGCCTCTCGCTCTGTCTTGCCGCCATGACCGGCATGGTGCGCGATTGCACGCTCGACCTCGCGCGGATGAAGGCCACGGCGGGCGCCGGCTTTTCGACGGCGACCGATCTCGCCGATTGGCTGGTGCGCAGCCTCGCCATGCCCTTCCGCGAGGCGCATCACGTGACGGGAAGGCTCGTGGCGCTGGCGGCGGAAAAAAACGTCGGTCTCGAAGATTTGAGCCTCGCCGAAATGCAGGCGGAAGAGCCGCGTATCACAAAGGATATTTTCGCGGTTCTGGGCGTCGAAAATTCCGTTGCGAGCCGGACGAGCTATGGCGGCACGGAACCTGTCAACGTCGAGGCTCAGGCGCGCCGCTGGCTGGCGCTGCTGGGGCAGGAAGAATAGCGCGTGGTCGGTTTGTTGCGGCCGCGTCCTTGGCGGTGTTTCACCCGGACCTGGCCGCCCCCGCTTTCGCCAATGTGGCGCTTCGTCTATAGAGGATGTGCCTTGCCGGAGCCCTCGCGTGATTCAGTCCTTTCTTCGTAAGCACGGCGGAGCCCGTTTCGCGGCACCGCTCGCCCTTGCGTCCGCCTTAGTGCTTGCTTTGGCGCTGGCCGGCTGTGGTCGGCGGGGCGGCGTCGAGGCGCCGCCGACAAGTGCGCCCGAGGGCCAGGCGAATTCTGCGGCGCCCGGCCCATCAGCCGTATCGCTCGATGCGGCGGCGACCAACATCCCGGCGGCGCCTGCGCCAGCGGCTAAACCAGCGAGTCCCAACCCACAGCCGCCGCTGTACAAATCTTTCTTTCTCGACCCTTTGGTGAAATAAGTTTCCATGCATCATTTCGGCATGAAGAACGGCGTGATGCAAGCCGAGGATGTCGGCATCGCCGATCTTGCGGCGGCGGTCGGCACGCCCTTCTATTGCTATTCCGCCGCGACTTTGACGCGCCATTACGAGGTCTTCAAAGCCGCCTTCGAGGAGCTTGAGACGCTCGTCTGCTATGCCGTGAAGGCCAATTCCAACCAGGCAGTGCTCACCATTCTGGCGCGGCTCGGCGCCGGCATGGATGTCGTCTCCGAAGGGGAGCTGCGCCGCGCCCGTGCCGCCGGCGTCTCCCCCGACAGGATCACTTTTTCCGGCGTCGGCAAGACGAAAACCGAGATGGCCTATGCGCTCGACGAAGGCATTCTCTGCTTCAATGTCGAAT